>CANKBT010000143.1 GCA_947479995.1 Frankiaceae bacterium
CGGTGTCGACCGCCGCCGTGGAGGGCGCCCGCGCCGCCCTCGCGCGCACCACCGGGCAGCTCGAGGTGCTGCGCGACGCCGGCGTCGTCGACGCCGGCGGCCGCGGGCTCGTCGTGCTGCTCGAGGCGCTCGACGGCGTGGTCGCCGGCCGGGCCGCGGCGCCGCGCACCGCCGCTCCCGCCCCGGCGCCCCGCCCTGCCCTGCCGCTCCGCGGCCCCGCGTACGAGGTGCAGTTCCTGCTGCACGGCGCCGACGACGCGGCGGCCACCGCGCTGCGGGCCCGCCTCGAGGAGCTGGGCGACGCCGTGCTGGTCGTCGGCGGCGAGGGCCTGCACAACGTGCACGCGCACGTCGACGACGTCGGCGCCGCGCTCGAGGCGGGCGTGCGCGCGGGCCGGCCCTCCGGCATCGAGGTCACGCGCTTCGCCGACCAGGTGGCCGCCTGCGGCACCGCGGCACCCGCCCGCGCGCTCGTCGCCGCGGCCGCCGGGCACGGCCTGTCGGCGCTCCTGCACGACGCGGGCGCCCTCGTCGTGCCGTCGGGCGCCGACGCCGACGAGGTGCTCGCCGCCGTGCAGCGCACCGGCGCCGCCGAGGTCGTGCTGCTGCCGGACGGGCCGGCGTCCGCGCGCGCGGCCGAGGGCGCGGCGCAGCGGGCCGCCGCGCTGGGGCTCGCCGTGCGCGTCGTGCCGGCGCACTCGCCGGTGCAGGCGCTCGCCGCGCTCGCCGTGGCCGCCCCGGAGCAGCCGCTCGACGACGACCTCGCCGGCATGGCGGCCGCGGCGCGGGCGGTCCGCACGGCCGAGGTCGGCCTCGCCGTCGCGGCGGCCGACACCTCGGCCGGTCCGTGCGTGCCGGGCGACGCGCTCGCCCTCGTCGACGGCGCGGTGGTGCTCGTCGGCGCCGACGCGGCGTGGACGGCGCGCCGGCTCGTCGACCGGCTCGCCGAGGGCGCGGAGCTGCTGACGGTGGTGCACGGGCACGCCGGCGCCGGGCTGGCCGCGCTGCTGCAGGACGAGGCCCCCGCGCGCTGGCCCGCGCTCCAGGTGCAGGTCGTCGACGGCGGGCAGGTGCGCCCGCTGCTGCTGCTCGGGGCCGAGTAGTGGTCGCCCTCACCGACCCGCTCGTCACCGCGCTCGGCGACCGGTCGGCCGCGGCGCTCGACAAGGCCCTCGGCCTGCGCACCGTCGGCGACCTGCTGCACCACTACCCGCACCGCTACGCCGAGCGCGGCCGCCTCACCCCCCTCGACAGCCTCGAGGTCGGCGACTTCGTCACCATCGTCGGCCGCGTCGAGCGCTCGTCGACGCGCACCAGCCGCAACGGCAAGAAGCTCGCCGAGGTGGTCGTCACCGACGGCCGCGGCGAGCTGACGCTGACCTTCTTCGGCTACAGCGCGCCGCACCACGCCGGCAAGCTGCGGGCGGGCACCTCCGGGCTGTTCTCCGGCAAGCTCACCCGCTTCGGCAACGGCCCCTCCCGGGTGTGGCAGCTCACCCACCCCGACTACGAGGTCGGCGAGGGCTTCGACGTCTCGGGCTTCACCGGCGAGCTGCTGCCCGTCTACCCGGCGGCGGCCGCGTTCTCGTCCTGGAACATCGCCAAGGCCGTCCGCCTCGTGCTCGACGTCGTCGACGCGGGCGACGACCCGCTGCCGCCGGCGATCCTGGCCGCCCACGACCTGCTGCCCCTCGGCGAGGCGCTGCGGCTCGTGCACCGGCCGCCGAGCAAGGAGCACCTCGAGCAGGCCCGCGCACGGCTGAAGTGGGACGAGGCGCTCGTGCTGCAGACGGTGCTCATGCAGCGCCGGCACGCCGCCCAGCGGCAGGCGGGCGTGCCGCGGCACGGCCGCGACGGCGGGCTGCTCGACGCCTTCGACGCCGCCAGCCCGTTCTCGCTCACCGCCGGCCAGCAGGAGGTGGGGGAGGCCCTGACCCGCGAGCTGGCGTCGCCGCGGCCGATGCACCGGCTGCTGCAGGGCGAGGTCGGCAGCGGCAAGACGCTGGTCGCCCTGCGCGCGATGCTGCGGGTCGTCGACTCCGGCGGCCAGGCGGCGCTGCTCGCGCCCACCGAGGTGCTAGCGCAGCAGCACGCCCGCTCGCTGCGCGCCCTGCTCGGCCCGCTCGCGCAGGCCGGCGAGCTCGGCGGCGCCGAGCAGGCGACCCGGGTCGCGCTGCTGACCGGCTCGCTGCCCGCGGCCGCGCGCCGCCGGGCGCTGATCGAGGCGGCCTCCGGCGAGGCGGGGCTCGTGGTCGGCACCCACGCCCTGCTGTCCGAGGGCGTGCAGTTCGCCGACCTCGGGCTCGTCGTCGTCGACGAGCAGCACCGCTTCGGCGTCGAGCAGCGCGAGGCGCTGCGCGCCAAGGGCACGGCGCCGCACGTCCTCGTCATGACGGCCACGCCGATCCCGCGCACCGTCGCCATGACGGTCTACGGCGACCTCGAGGTCCTCACCCTGCGCGAGCTGCCCGCGGGCCGGTCGCCCATCGCCTCGCACGTCGTGCCGCTCGCCGAGCACCCGCAGTGGGTCGAGCGCGCGTGGCAGCGCGTGCGCGAGGCCGTCGGCGAGGGCCGGCGCGCCTTCGTGGTCTGCCCGCGCGTCGGCGACGCCGACGACCCCGGCCAGCCCGACGCCGACGGCCGGCGGCCGCCCGTCGCGGTGGAGGAGCTCGCGCCGCTGCTGCAGGACGGCCCGCTGGCCGGGCTGCGCGTCGGGGTGCTGCACGGCCGCATGCCGACCGGCGCCAAGGACGACGCGATGCAGCGCTTCGCCGCCGGCGACCTCGAGGTGCTGGTCGCGACGACCGTCATCGAGGTCGGCGTCGACGTGCCCGAGGCGACGGTCATGGTCGTCATGGACGCCGAGCGCTTCGGCGTCTCGCAGCTGCACCAGCTGCGCGGCCGCGTCGGCCGCGGGCGCCACGCGGGCCTGTGCCTGCTCGTCACCGAGGCGCCCGAGGGCAGCCCCGGCCGCCAGCGGCTCGAGGCGGTCGCCGCCACGACCGACGGCTTCGCCCTGTCGCGCGTCGACCTCGAGACGCGCCGCGAGGGCGACGTCCTCGGCACCCTGCAGTCCGGCGGCCGCACCTCGCTGCGGATGCTCCAGCTGCTGCGCGACGAGGACGTCATCCGCGCCGCCCGCGAGGCCGCCGAGGCGCTCGTCGAGGACGACCCCGACCTGGAGGCCCACCCGGCGCTCGCCGCGGCCGTCGACGCCGTGCTGCACCCGGTCGACACGGCGTACCTCGAGAAGACGTGAGCGAACCGCGCTGACCTGCGAGAAGTGCCTCTGATCTGCGAGGACGTCAGTTGGCTAGCGTTGGTGAGTGTGGGCTGAAAGCGGGTTCTTGCGGACGTTCTGCGGACTGGCTGCGGACTGGCTGCGGACTGGCTGCGGACTGGCGCGCCGTGGCTGAGCCCCGAAGAACGGCGCAACATGGCAGCGTGCAGGTCATGAAGCGCGTCGCCCTGGTTCTCCTGGTGGCCCTGACCGCTTGCGGAGGCGGCGGCGAGACGAGCAGCATCGACTCGGCGCCGACCCCTTCGGCGAGCGCCAGCAGCGACGAGGCGACCGTGCGCCAGTACGCCAGCCTCATCGCGGAGCAGGAGACCGACCTGCAGCAGCAGATCGAACAGGCGCGGGATTGCGGGATCGCGTTCACCGACACCTGCCGCATCACCGCGCTGTCGCTGCGCTACAACGCCGAGACGCTGAACATCAGCCTGGACGGCGCCACCAAGCCCGGCGTGCCCGCCTACATCGGCCCCGTGCCCGCAGAGCTCGACAGCCTCGTCGCCGACACTAAGCGCGCCGCCCTGGCGATCGTCGACCAGTACGAGGCCGAGGTCAGCACGTGCGGCACGGACTGCATCGGCGCGCACACCCGCTACGGCATCACCGCCGGGCGCCTTGCCGACGAGCTGCGCGGCTGGTCGCCCTACTTGTAGCAGCGGAAGGCGCCCCGCGCCTGCACCTGACCCAGGGCTGCAGGCGCGGGGCGCCCCGTGATGCTCCGGGTCACGTGAGCACCGTGCCAGCGTGCCCGACTTGTCGCCATCGTGCCAGAGGAGGCCGTTCGACGACGGCTAACCCTCGAGAAGGGCAACAGCCTGCTTGGCTACATCCGGTGGCGTGGCGAACTGCCGACTCAGGACGAGCGAGGCGCCGGCGTCGAGGAGCGTGGCCCCGGTCTCGGAACTCTTGCTCGGGCCGTACACGACGATTGCCGTGTGCGGCGCGCAGTCCGCCGCGCGCTGCAGGACGTCGAAGGCGTTCCGTAGTGGCAGCTGCGGCTCGCAGATGAGCAGGTCGGGCTGCTCGGCGACGAGGGCGGCGCAGGCGTGGGCGCCGTCGTCGGTGAAGAAGGGCACGCGCACGCGCAGGTCGCGTAGCGACTGAACTAGGCGTTGGCGCATCCAGTCCTGTCGGTGCGCGACGACCGCGCGCAGCGGCGACGTGTTGGAGATGACGTGGATTGCGACTTGCTGCTGCTCGAGCAGGACGGCGTCTAGTGCCGCGAACTCCTCGGCCAGCGCCTCGTTGCGGCGAGCGGCATCCATGCGCGCTTCGCGTGGCATGGCAACCAGCTGCTCGGCGGTGAAGGGGGACCCCACGGACGCGCGCCAGGCAGTCACGCCCGCGACCTGAGCGGCAAGCACAGAGAGTTCATCCTTGAGCGGGCGGCGGGGTGCTCCCGGCACGGCAGACCATCCTGCGTTGTTCGGACACGTCGAAGAGCCCGCGACTCCGGCCGGCTGCTCAGCCGGGGCGCGTGCGTCGATGACCGTAGGCCGCTTGGCCCATCGGCCGCCAGCCAGGTGGACGAGGATCACCCATCCGAGTCACCACTCATGCCTGTCTCAGTCGATCGACGCGTGAAAACGTGACGCGGCGCGTAAGTGGGCATGCAAACGCCATGCTGGTCATCGCTCTCGACTACGACGCCGCCACGCTGCGTAGCGCCCGTAGCGTCGTGCAAGCGCATATGAACGATGCGCCCGGCGATGCTGCTGCCACCGCGGTCCTGCTGACAAGCGAACTCGTTACGAACGCGTTCTTGCACGCGGTAAGCGGACCACGTCGGCTTGAGGTCAAGCGGGACCTTCGGTCGTTGCACGTCGGAGTCAGTGATGGTGATGCCTGCGAGCTGCCGTTGCGAGGGCAGCCTGCTTCGCCGTTGGCAAGCTACGGGCGAGGGCTCATGCTGGTCGACGGCCTGGCCGATACCTGGGGCGTCAGCGGCCGCACCCTCGGGGGCAAGACGGTCTGGTTTCATCTGCGCTGGTGGCACTGCCTAGTCCGAAGTGACCATGCTGAGCTCTGTCGGGTCGACCGATGCCATGCTCATGGGCCCTGACCTGCTCTCCCCGCTTCGTCGCTCCCTCGGCCTGCAACTCATCGTCGGCAGCGTCACAGCCATGTCCCTGTCCTTCGTCGTCCTGGCGCCCTCTCGCGACGACGTCTGGCGGTTGCTGGCTGTGGCCGTGTCGGTCGTGCTGCTCAGCGCCGCCCTGCGACGCGTCCTGCGTCGGCGGGAGCGAGCCAGCGACCTCGCCACCATCGCGACGCTCCTGCTTGGCCTAGGGGCTACGGGTCTGGTCACAGACGGGCACCGCACCGCCTTCTCGGCCATCTACGTGCTGCTGTTCGTCTTCATCGGCTGCCGTCTTCCGTCGGGCTCGGCGGTCCTGCTCGCCGCACCCGCCGTGGGCTGCTGGCTCGTCACCAACGCCCCGGTCGACACCTTGGTCCTGTCGCGCTTGCCAGGAGCGGTCGCCGTCTGGATCGTCGTGGGTGAGGCGCTGAGCGCTCGGACTGCCCGCACCACACAGGAGCGCGACACCCTCCGGACCATGGCGCATGTCGACGCCCTGACCGGCCTGCTCAACCGTCACGTGCTGAGCCAGCACCTTGAGCAGGTGAAGCAGGGCGACGCCCTGGTCATGCTGGACCTCGACCACTTCAAGGCCGTCAACGACACCTACGGCCACTCCACCGGCGACGCCGTGCTGGCCGACCTCGGTCGTGTTGTGCTGTCCGTGATGCGCAGCCGGGACCGCGCGCTCCGCTACGGCGGCGAGGAAGTGCTGCTCCTGCTGCCTGGCGCCGGCACCGCCGGCACCGACCGCGCCCTTGCCCGCCTGCGCACCGGATGGTCCGCCTCACACCCGGAGATCACATTCTCGGCCGGCGTCTACGTCAGTCGAGGTGGTGACCCGGCTGAGGAACTCGAGCTCGCCGATCAAGCTCTGTACGCCGCGAAAACCTCCGGGCGCAACAGGACGATGCACTACATCGCGCCGGTCGCTCCATCACCGCGCGCGCCGATGACCGTGCCGCTCGAAGAGCGGACCTCGAGCGGCACCTTCCGATAGACCGGTGTACCGAGGTCTCGCGCCTGGCGCAGGAAGACGCAACCACCAGATCGCGGCCGTGCGCGCCTGCGCCGCCGAGCTCGGTGTCAGCGGCGCGGGCGTGTAGTCTCCCTTGCGGGCGGCACGCGGGCGAGGCTAGGCAGCAGGGCTGCACCGGCCCGCTACAGACGGCGCTGCGAGTTTCGCACCTGGTGCTCGGTCACCCTGAGCTCAAGGGTAGGCCGGTCGCGGTTGCGCGCCTCGAGGGACTGCTGGACCGGTCGGCGTCGGACGTTGCCGAGCATGGGCAGGCCGCCGCGCACGACTGCGCTGACCTCGCCGAGAAGCCGCAACCGCTCGACCGAGTCGCTGACCCGATCGGCTCTCTCAAGTGCGTCGACGACCGCGAGCGCAGAACTTCGCCGGGAGTCACCTGCCGCCGGCTCGCTTGTCCAGCCACCAAGAGCGCAGCAGCCCAAGGCCGGCGAGGACTCCTAAGCTCGTGGGCGGCAGCGTCACGTGGGCAGGGTAGGCGGTCGGCTCAGGCCGGGTAGTGCCGGTCGAACAGCGCCTGCAGCTGTGCTTCGGCGCGGCGCAGGTCGTCGAGCGCCCGGCGCTGCACGAAGGTGAGGCTGTCGCGCTCCAGCTGGGCGGGGCTGGTGACGTCGTAGACGACGCGGCGGGCGCGTTGGTAGGCGCGGTCGGCGGCGTCGCGGGCCGCGCGGATGCTGCGGTAGGCGTCCTTCTCGTCTTCGAGCGGCACCGACGCACAGTGCCAGATCAGCCGGCCCGGTCGCGGGTCGACCCGCTGGAGATCCCCCGATCGGGCTGCAGGGCGCCTGAGGGCGTGCGAGTGTGGTTGCTCGTTCAGCAGTGAGCGTCGCCGGGCCCTGGCGTGCGCGCAGGGTTGGGGAGATGCGGGTGCACGACGACGTCGAGTGGCTGACGTTGCGCGACCTCACGCGGGAGCTCGGGCTGACTGAGGCGGGCGTGGTGGCGCGTCTGCATGCCGTTGAGCCGCGCGGGATGGTGCGGCTGGGTGAGCGCGACTACCTGGTCCCGGCTGCGGCGCTGGCCGCGCTGCGTGACGCTAGTTGAGTCCGGGTCGTCGGCGTTCGGGCATCCGCCGGGCGGTGCCGCTGCTGCCGTTGGTGCTGGGGACCGGTAAGGGCATGGAGGCTGAGGCCGAGGCGATGGCGGCCGCTGTCGAGGAGCCGGGTCGTGAGTGGGTGCTCGAGGAGTGGGTCGACGGCGCCTGGGTGGGTCGTGGCGTCGGGCGGGGCCCGGACGAGCGCCGCGCCTGGCTGGGGTTCCGCGGGGGCGCAGGCTCGTGA
>CANKBT010000144.1 GCA_947479995.1 Frankiaceae bacterium
CGCGCTGGTCGAGGCGGTCGGCGCCGCCAAGGGCGACACCGACACCCCGATCCGCGACCTCGACCGCGAGCGCGCCGTGCTCAACAAGGTCGCCGACCTCGCCGTGCAGCAGGGCCTGTCGCCCGACCTCGTGCGCCGCGTCTTCCGCGAGGTGATCGGCCACGCCGTCGACAAGCAGGTCGCCGAGCTCAGCGACCTCGGCGGCGGCGGACCGCTGCACGTCGTGTTCCAGGGCGTCGCGCACGCCTACTCCCACCTGGCCGCGCAGAAGCACCTCGCGGGCAGCGGGCGCGAGGCGGTGTTCGAGGGGCGGCAGTCCTTCCAGGACGTCATCGCCGCGCTCGAGTCCGGCGCGGCCGACCTCGCGGTCCTGCCGATCGAGAACACCACCGCCGGCAGCATCAACCAGGTCTACGACCTGCTGCAGCGCAGCCCGGTCTCGGTCGTCGGCGAGGAGACCTGGCGGGTCGACCACTGCCTGGCCGCCACCGGGCCGGTGCCGCTGAGCTCGCTCACCCGCGTGCTGTCGCACCCGCAGGGCCTCGAGCAGTGCGCGGCCTTCCTGCGCTCGCTGCCGCTGGCGACGCCGACGACCGTGTTCGACACCGCCGAGGCGATGCGCCTCGTCGCCACCGAGGGCGACCCGTCGTGGGCGGCGATCGGCTCGGCCGAGGCGGCCGACGCGCACGGCCTGGTCGTGCTGCGCCGCAGCCTCGCCGACCAGCCGGAGAACTGGACGCGCTTCCTCGTGCTGGCCCGCGAGCCGGTCGTCGTGCCGCCGCGCGTGCCGAGCAAGACCAGCCTCGTGCTCGTCACCGGGCACGAGGAGGGCGACCTCGTGCGCTGCCTGGAGGCGCTCGCGCGCACCGGCCACTCGATGACCAAGCTCGAGTCGCGACCGCGGCCGGGCAGCCCCTTCGAGTACCTGTTCTTCCTCGACTTCGAGGGCAACGTCGCCGAGCCCCGCACGCAGGCCGTGCTGGAGGAGCTGCGGCGCGGTGCGCTCGCGCTCAAGGTGCTCGGCAGCTACCCCGCCAAGGTGGTGCGCGGCGACACCGCCGTCGCGCCGGGCAACGACGAGATCGAGGCGGTCGTCGCCGACCGGCCGCGCTCCTAGCGCGGCACCTCGACGACCCCGGCCGCGTGCCGCGCCGCGAGGTCGCGGTAGGCCCCGGGGTTGACGTCGACGTAGAACTGCGCCGTCTCGCTGAGCGGCCCGCGCACCCTCGCGGGCGCGCCCATCGCCATCTGGCCGGGCGGCACGTGCGTGCCGGGCGTGAGCAGGCTCCCGGCCGCGACGAAGGCGCCCGCCCCCACGACGCAGCCGTCCTGCACGGTGCTGCCGTTGCCGACGAGGGCCCGCGCGCCGATGGTCGAGCCGTGCACGACGCACAGGTGCGCGACGGTCGCCCCCGGCCCGATCTCGGTCGCCGGGTCGGTGTCGCCGTGCACGACGCTGCCGTCCTGCACGTTGGCGCCCTCGCGCACGAGGATCGCGCCGAAGTCCGCCCGCAGCACCGCGCCGTACCAGACGGACGCGTGCGCCTCGACGACGACGTCGCCGACCAGGCTCGCCGTCGGGGCGATGAACGCGGTCGGGTGCACCCGGGGCGCGCGGCCCTCGAAGCTGTAGAGCGGCATGGCGCGGAGCCTAGGCTCGACGGCATGACGACCCTGACCCCCGCCCTGTCCGTCGCGTCCGCCGGTGCCGCGCCGGTGCCGTCCACCATCGAGCGCCGCGACCTGCGCGACGACGACGTCGCCTTCGACGTGCAGTGGGCCGGCATCTGCCACAGCGACATCCACCAGGCCGAGGGCGACTGGGGCGGCGCGATCTTCCCGATGGTGCCGGGGCACGAGGTCGTCGGCACCGTCACGGCGGTCGGCCCGGCGGTGACGAAGTACGCCGTGGGCGACCGCGTCGGCGTCGGCTGCATGGTCGACAGCTGCCAGGAGTGCGAGTACTGCGTGAAGGGGCTCGAGCAGTTCTGCACGCAGGGCGCCGTCCTCACCTACAACGGCAAGGAGTACGACGGCACGCCGACGTACGGCGGCTACAGCCGGGCCATCGTCGTGGGCGAGGCCTTCGTGGTGCGCATACCCGACGCCCTCGAGCTCGACGTCGCCGCGCCGCTGCTGTGCGCGGGCATCACGACCTACAGCCCGCTCAAGCGCTACGGCGCCGGGCCGGGCGTCAAGGTCGCCGTCGTCGGCATGGGCGGGCTCGGCCACGTCGCCGTGCAGATCGCGCACGCGCTCGGCGCCGAGGTGACGGTGCTCAGCCAGACGCTGAGCAAGCAGGAGGACGGCCGCGCGCTCGGCGCCGACGCCTACTACGCGACGTCGGACCGGCAGACCTTCCGCGACCTGCGCAGCAGCTTCGACCTCATCGTCAACACCGTGTCGGCCAACCTCCCGGTCGACCGCTACCTGTCGCTGCTGCGCGTCGGCGGCACGATGGTCAACGTCGGCGCGCCGGCCGACCCCGACACCTTCAGCGCGTTCTCGCTCATCGGCGGCAACCGCGCGCTCGCCGGCTCGAACATCGGCGGCATCCCGGAGACGCAGGAGATGCTCGACTTCTGCGCCGAGCACGGCATCGCCGCGCGCATCGAGGTCATCGACGCCTCGCAGGTCGCCGAGGCCTGGGAGCGCACCAAGGCCAGCGACGTGCGCTACCGCTTCGTCATCGACACGAGCACCATCACCGCCGAGCAGTAGCCCTCCGGGCGGGTCAGTGCCGCCGGCGCAGCCGGTCGCGCACGGCCCGCCCGTCCGGGTCGTACGCCAGCCGCGACACCACGACCGCCCACGGGCGGTGGCGCCGCGGCACGCGCCCGGGCACGTGCGGGCGCAGGCGACCGGGCGGTCGCGGGCCGACCTGGCCGCCGTCGTACCAGGCCTGCAGCGCCTGCGCCGACGCGGCCATCGCCGCGAAGGCCGCCTCCGGGTCGACGAGGTCGTCGTCCTGCGCGCCGCCCGGGTCGCGGTCGAGGTGCTCGCGCCACAGCTCGAGGCGCAGGTCGCGGGCGAAGGCCCGCGCACCGTCGCCCAGCCCGCCGGGGTCGACCGGCTCACGGGGGTCGCGCGTCGCGTCGAGCACCGCGCAGCTGAGCTCGCTGTCGTGCGTCCACGAGCGGCGGTTCATGTTGTCCGAGCCGACCATCGCCCAGGTGTCGTCGACGACGACGACCTTGCTGTGCACGTAGACGGGCTCGCCGCGCGGGTTCTCGACGTCGTAGACGGCGAAGCGGTCGCGGCCGGCCGCCCGGTAGAGCTCGATCGCCCGCTCGCGCCCGAGCAGGCTCGGCAGCGCCGCGCGGCCCTCCTTGTCGGGGAAGCGCGGCACGACGACGACGAGCCGCAGGCCCGGCTGGCGGCGCAGCGCCCGCGCGAGCAGCTTGGCCACGCCGGGCGCCCACAGGTACTGGTCCTCGACGTAGACGAGCGCGCGCGCCGACCGCAGCGACCGGCGGTACGCGCGGGCGATGCTGCGCTCGCCGAGCGGGGCGAACGGGTAGCGCCGCCAGCGCGCCGGGTAGGTGCGCAGGACCTGCACGGCGTGCGGGCCGGCCGCCGGCGGGTCGGGGCGCACCGGCGGCAGGTCGCCGGTGGTGAAGGTGCCGGCGTGCCGCACCCGGTCGACGAGCATGCGGAACGGGCTCGGCAGGTCGAGCGGGCTGCCGTCCCACCGCTCGCGGAAGGTCAGCTCGACGCAGCTCACCGCGGGGCCGCGGACCTCGACCTGCACGTCGTGCCAGGGCGGCGTCGGGCCGTACGCCTCGGGGAAGCGCTGCGCCCGCGGGTCGCCGGCGTGGTCGGCGTCGTCGCCGCGGCTGCGCGCCAGGTCGATGCCGCCCAGGAAGGCCGTGTCGCCGTCGCGGCCGCGGCACACCACGAGCTTCTGGTGGTGCGAGCCGCCGCGCCGGGTGCGCGCGTCGAGCACCACCTCGGCGCCGGCGTCCTGCAGGGCCCGCGCGAGCGCGGCGTTCTCGAACTCGCTCTGGTCGAGGGCGCCGGGCTGGGAGCGCCACAGCAGCCCCCACACCCGCACGCCGCGCTGCGCGGCCCGGCCGAGCACCTCGGCGACGGTGTGGCCCGGGCCGTCGAGCACGGCGTCGGCGTCGCCGCGGAACGCCGTGAGGTAGAGCTCGTCGCCCTCGACCAGGGCGTCCACCGCCTCACGGAGCCGCGGGAAGTACGTGCGGCCGTGCACGAGCGGCGTGACGAGGTTGCCGGTCGTCCAGGCCCGCAGCCGGGTGGCCGGGTTGCCGCGCTCGGCCACCGGGAGGAACCACCGGGCGGTCGCCGGGTCGTGCGGCAGGTCGGTGGTCATCCCCCACTGTCGCAGAGTGGCCGGCCCGGCACGGAAGGTCACGGCTCCGCGCGGCGCCACAGCAGCACGGCGACGAGCGCGGTGGACGCCGCCCCGACGGCGCCGACGGCCAGCAGCTCGCGCTCGCGCACGTCGTCGGCGCGCTCGCAGGCGGGCGTCGTCGCGACCGGCCGGCTGAACGCCGGCGGGCAGGGGCCGGCCTCCGTCGCCACCTCGCGGGCGCGGCTCGCGGTCGCCAGGCAGGCGGCGCCGAGCAGGAGCAGGGAGACCGCGGCCGCGACGAGCGGGCGCGGCAGCCGCCAGCGCGGCCGCGCGCCGGACAGGCCGAGCGCCAGGGCGTGCACGGAGCCCGCGACGACGGCGCCGCCCGCGACGAGCACGAGCAGCTGCACGGCGAGGACGGCGCCGCCGCCGTCGAGGGCGACCCCGAGCCGCAGGACGCCGAGGCCGCCGAGCAGCAGGGCGGCGGCGGGCGGGACCGGGTCGGGGCGCACGGGTCGGACGCTAGCCAGTGCCGCGGCTACCCTGGCGCGCGCGGTGAGGCCGGGCGGAGCCGGGGGTGGTGCGCGTGCAGGACGACGACCGCGTCGCCCGGGCGGTGACCCGGCTGCTCGTCGAGTCGCACCTCATGCGCCCGGAGGCGCTGCCCGAAGCCGCCGACCGCGCGCTGCGGGCGGCCGGTGCGCGGGGCGGCCGCATCCACCTGGTCAGCCGCGACCAGCGCTCGCTCGTGCCGCTGCTGGCGCCCGACGACACCGAGCCGCTGAGCATCGAGGGCAGCCTCGCCGGCCGGTGCTTCCGCGACACCGAGGTGATGACCGGGGCCGAGGGCAGCCGGCTCTGGCTGCCGCTGCTGGACGGCACCGAGCGCCTCGGGGTGCTGCAGGTCGACGTCGACCCGGACGCCGCCGAGGCCTTCGCCGCGGCGTCCGCGCCGCTCGCGGCGCTCATCGCCGAGCTGGTGGTGAGCAAGGGTCAGTACACCGACACCTTCGAGCGCACGCGCCGCGCGCTGCCCATGGGCGTCGCCGCCGAGCTGCTGTGGCGGCAGCTGCCGCCGCTCACCTTCGCGTCCGACCGCTTCGTGGTCACCGCCCAGCTCGAGCCCTGGCACGAGGTCGGCGGCGACGCCTTCGACTACAGCATCGACGGCGAGGTGCTGCGCCTCGCGGTCTTCGACGCGATGGGGCACGGCCTGAGCGCGACCCTCATGGCCGGCGTGGCGCTGGCGGTCTACCGCAACTGCCGCCGCGACCAGGTGGGCCTGGTCGAGACGGCGGCCGCGGTCGACCGCGTGCTGTCCGCGCAGTTCGGCGACGAGTGCTTCGTGACCGCCGTGCTCGCCGAGCTCGACCTCACCACCGGCACGATCAGCACCCTGTCGGCCGCGCACCCGGCGCCGCTGCTCGTCCGCGACGGCAAGGCGCTCGGCGAGCTGAGCACCGACCCGGGCCTGCCGCTCGGCCTCGGCGGCCGCGACGACACGGTCGTCACCGCGTCACTGCAGCCCGGCGACCGCGTCGTCATGTTCAGCGACGGCGTCGTCGAGGCCCGCGGCGAGGACGGCGACTTCTTCGGCGTCGACCGCCTGGTCGACCAGCTGTCCCGCGCCGAGTCGCGCCGGCAGAACGCGCCGGAGACGCTGCGCCGGCTCGTGCTGGCGGTGCTGGAGCACCAGCAGGGCACGCTGCAGGACGACGCCACGCTGCTGGTGCTGGAGTGGGCGGGCGACCCGGCCGGCGTGCTGCCGACCGGCACCCCCGCCGAGCTGCCCTAGCCCGCCCGGGGGCACGATCGGCGCGTGCCCTCGCTCGCGGACCCGCTGAACCTGCCCTGCGGCCTCGTGCTGCCCAACCGGCTCGTGCGCGCCGCGATGACCGAGGGGCTGGCCGAAGCGCAGAACGACCCCGGCCCCGAGCTGCTCCGCCTCTACGCGCGCACCGCGCAGGGCGGCGCGGGCCTGGTGCTGACCGGCAACGCGATGGTCGACCGCCGGCACCTCGAGCGGGCCCGCAACGTCGTCGTCGACCGCGTGAGCGCCGCCGCGGCGCTCGAGCGCTGGGCGCAGGCCTGCGCCGCCGCGCCGACGCTGGTGCAGCTCAGCCACCCGGGGCGGCAGGCCAACCGCTTCGTCGTCTCGCCGCCGGTGGCGCCCAGCGACGGACCGGCCGTGGCGCTGGCCGGGCTGTTCGCCGCGCCGCGCGCGCTGACCGCACGGGAGGTGGTCGAGGTGCGGCAGCGCTTCGTCGCTGCCGGGCGGCGGGTCGTCGCCGCCGGCTTCCCCGGCGTCGAGCTGCACGCCGCGCACGGCTACCTGCTGAGCACCTTCCTCGACCCGGCGCGCAACGCCCGCACCGACGCGTACGGCGGCGACCTGGCCGGCCGCGCCCGGCTGCTGCTCGAGGTCGTCCGCGAGCTGCGCGAGGTGCTCCCCAGGTCTGCCGCGGTCGGCGTCAAGCTCGACGCCCGCGACGGCGCCGACGACGACCTGGCGCAGCTGGCCGCCTGGCTGCAGGAGGCGGGCGTCGACCTGCTCGAGGTGTCGGGCGGCAGCTACGAGTCGCCGGCCATGCTCGGCTTCGACGCGGGCGGGGAGGCGCTGCGCCCGCAGCACGAGTCGCCCTTCTGGCAGGGCGCCGCGGCCGTCGCTGCGGCCGTGCAGGTGCCCGTCGTGCTGACCGGGGGCTTCCGCACGCGGGCGGCCGTCGAGCAGGCGCTCGACTCGGGCGTCGCCTCGCTGGTGGGCGTCGGCCGCCCGCTCGCCGTCCGGCCCGAGCTGGCCGGTGCGCTGGTCCGCGGCGAGGTCGACGTGCTCGACCGGCCGGCGCCGCGGCTGCGGGGGCCGGCGCCCGTGCGGCGCCTGCTGGGCGCGGCGGCCAGCTCGGGCTGGCACCGGCTGCAGCTCGCCCGCACGGCCGCCGGGCAGGAGCCCCGGCTCGACCTCCCGGCGGCCCTCCGCCGCTGTCGACTACATCGCCCGAGACGCCGCGCACGCCCTGCGGCACGGCCGCGCGCGCCGGCGGCTGGCCTCGCGCGCGGGCTGAGGGCGCGCACGCGCCGAAGGCCCGCCGTCCTGGTCTCCAAGGTCGGCGGGCCCTCGTGCGCGGGTGGAGCTGAGGGGACTCGAACCCCTGACCCCCACACTGCCAGTGTGGTGCGCTACCAGCTGCGCCACAGCCCCGCGTGCGGTCACCAACCCTACAGGCTCGGCGCCTCGGCCTGTGC
>CANKBT010000145.1 GCA_947479995.1 Frankiaceae bacterium
GCGCGGCACCGCGCGGCGCCGAGCCCCGTGCGGCCGCGGCCCGCCCCGGCACCCGCCGGCGCGCCCGCCTCACGCTGGCCCGCGTCGACCCGTGGTCGGTCTTCACCACGTCGCTGCTGCTGTCGCTGTTCCTCGGCGTGGTGCTGCTCGTGGCGGTGTTCGTCCTCTACGGCCTGCTCGACGCCGTGGGCGTCGTCGGCTCGCTCAACGACTTCCTGCGCGAGCTCAACGTCGACGAGCTGCCCGGCCGCGGCCGCGTGCTGCTGGTCGCGGTGGTGGTCGCCGCCGTCGACGTCGTGCTGCTCACCGTGCTGGCGACGGTCTTCGCCGTCCTCTACAACCTGTGCGCCTCCCTGACCGGCGGCATCGAGGTCACGCTCACCGAGGAGTAGCGCCCGCGGCGGCTGCTAGTGTTCGTCGGCCGCCGCGAGGCGCGCGCGGGCCTGTAGCTCAGGTGGTTAGAGCGCATCCCTGATAAGGATGAGGCCGGAGGTTCAAGTCCTCCCAGGCCCACCCCGCACCCGCACGACCGCACGACCCGCACCCGACACGACGCAGGAGCCGACCGTGCGCCGACCCGCCGTCCTGGTCGCCCTGCTCGGCGCCGCCTCGGCCCTCGGCGGCCTGCTGGCCGTCCGGCGCGAGCGGGCCACCCGCGCCGAGAGCGCGTTCTGGCACGAGGCGGGCACCGCACCCGACCTGCGCTGACCGCGGGGCCATAGCTCAACTGGCAGAGCACCGCCTTTGCAAGGCGGGGGTTCGGGGTTCGAGTCCCCGTGGCTCCACCCGCGACCCCGTCCACGGGTCCGCCGTACGCCTGCCGGGGCGTCGGGCGCCGACGTACGCTCGGCGCCGCCCCGAGACCGCCCGGACGGGGGCTTCAGGTCGGCGGCCCCCGCTGCCGAAGAGGACGAGGACCGGTGTCGTGCCCGCAGGGGCGGCCGGCGCAGGCGCTGGGCACCGCACAGGGAGGGGCACCGGGTGAGCGAGGCACGCGGACGGCTGCGGCCGTCCCGCCGCGCGTGGGCCCGTGCTGCCGCCACCGCCGCGCTCGCCGCCCTGGTCGTGCCGCTGGCCGCGACGGGCGCCGCCGCCGACGAGGTGCTCCCGCCGCCGGTGGTGACCGGCAGCCCGACCTCGCCGGGCACGGTCCCGTCGCCGGTCTTCTCCTTCACGGCCGACGACCCGACCGAGTGCGCCTTCGGCCCCGTCGGCGAGGAGCCCTCCTTCGCCGACTGCACCTCGCCGTACGCCGGCAGCACCGGCGCCGACGGCGACTACGTCTTCTCCGTCCGCGCCGCCACCGCGCTCGACACCAGCCCGACGGTGATGCGGGCGTACGCGCTCGACACGACCGCCACCGCCGAGGTGACCGGGCCGACGGGCCCGGCGAACGACCGGTCGCCGACGTGGGCCGTCGCCCTCGAGGACGGCGCCACCGCCACCTGCGCCGTCGACGGCGCGACGCCGTCGCCGTGCACGACGACGTGGACGGCCGACCTGTCCGCCGAGACGGGCGACGGCTCCCACGCGCTCGTCGTGACCGTCACCGACGCGCTCGGCAACCTCGACCGGGTCCGCGCCGACTACCTGCTCGACGTCACCGCCCCGGCCGCCCCGGCCGTGACCGGCATGCCCGCCGCCGGCCGCGTGCCGACCGGCACGTGGGCCTTCGACGGCGAGCCGGGTGCCACCGCGGTCTGCGCGCTGCTCTCGGACGGCGAGGTCGCGGCGGTGCGCACCGGCTGCACCAGCCCCGCCTCGTTCGCGCTGTCGGGCGACGTCGTGCACGCGCTGCGCGTCACCCCGACCGACGCGGCGGGCAACACCGGCCCCGCCGGCACCAGCGCCGACCACCTGCTCGACACCACCGCGCCGGCCGAGCCGGTCGTCACCGGCGAGCCGGTCAGCCCCGCGACCTCGCGCACGCCGGTGTGGACGCTCGGCCCCGCGCCGGCCGACGCGGCGCTGGAGTGCCAGCTCCGCGCCGGCGCCGCGCCGCTCGGCGACTGGGTGCCGTGCGCCGGCACCGTCGAGGGCGACCTCACCGGGCGCGCGGACGGCCCGGTGCTGCTCGCGGTCCGCGCCGTCGACGCGGTCGGCAACACCGGCCCGGCGGCCACCTCCTCGCCGTACGTGCTCGACACCACCGGCCCGGCCGCGCCGGTCGTGTCCGGCCCGAGCGGCCGCGGCACCGCCGCTCCGGTCTGGAGCTGGCAGGAGGAGCCCGGCGGCACCGCGTCGTGCGTCGTCGAGCGCGACGGCGTGCGCGGCCCGGCCGCGGACTGCACCGGCGAGGCGCTGACCGCCGACGTCCCCGACGGCGAGGTGCGCCTGCTGGTCACGCTCGCCGACGCCCTGGGCAACACCGGCGAGGAGGGCGCGAGCCCGCGCTACGTGCGCGACACCGCCGCCCCGGCCGCGGCCGTCGTCACCGGGGCGTCCGGGCCGACGCGCACCCCGTCGGCCACCTGGACCGTGTCCGCCGAGGCGGGCAGCAGCGCGACGTGCCGGCTCGTCGAGGGCACCGGCGACGGCGCCGTCGCCGGCGCCGCCGCGCCGTGCGCCCTCGGCGACGTCACCCTCGCCCTCCCGCGCGACGGCGCCTGGCGCCTCGAGGTGCAGGTCGCCGACGCCGCCGGCAACACCGACGGGCAGTGGGCCGCTGGGCCGGCCGTCCTGCTCGACCGCGTCGCCCCGGCCGCGCCGGTGCTCACCGGGCCGCCGACGCCGGGCAGCGACGCCACCCCGACGTGGGGCGTGACGGCGGCCGGCGGCACCACCGCGTGCACCGTGCGCGACGCCGGCGGCGCGGTCGTGGTCAGAGCCCCCTGCAGCGACGGCCTCACCGTCGACCTCGCGGGCCGGGCCGACGGCCGCTACGTGCTCACCGCGGTCACCACGGACGCCGCCGGCAACGCGTCGCCCGCGGCGACCAGCGCCTACGTCCTCGACACCGCGCTGCCCGAGCAGCCCGTCGTCCGCGGCCCGGCGGGCCCCGGCCGCGACACGACGCCGACGTGGACGTGGGACGTCGTGCCGGGCGAGACGGCCGAGTGCCGGCTCGTCGAGGGCGGCACGCCCGGTGCGTGGACGTCCTGCCCCGGCGGCACCGCCACCCGCACCCCGGCGCAGGGCGAGGTCGTCCTCGAGGTCCGCCTGCGCGACGCCGCGGGCAACACCGGCCCGGCCGGCGCCAGCCCGGTCTACGTGCTCGACAGCCTGGCCCCGGCCGCGCCGGTGGTCAGCGGGCCGGCGGGCGACACGGCCGTGGCGACCGCCACCTGGTCGTGGACGAGCGAGCCCGGGGCGGCCGTCAGCTGCCGCCTCGTCCGCGACGGCGTGCCCGCGGCGCTCGCGCCCTGCCCGGGCGGCAGCCGCACGGCTGCGCTGGCCGACGGCACCTGGGTGCTCGAGGTGCAGCAGGTCGACGCCGCCGGCGGGGTGAGCCCGCTGGGGTCCAGCGCCGCGCTGCGCGTCGACACGGCCGCGCCCGCCGCCCCGGTCGTCACCGGACCGACCGGCGCCGGCCGCACCGCTGGTGCCACGTGGAACATCGCCGCCGAGCCGGGTGCCGTGCTGACGTGCCGCCTGGTGCGCGACGGCGTCCGCCAGCCGGCGGCCGGCTGCGGCACGGCGCTCGCCGTCACCCTGCCCGCCGACGGCCTCTGGGCGCTCGAGGTCGTGCAGGCCGACGCCGCCGGCAACGCCTCCCCGGCAGGGCGCAGCGGCGACTACCTGCTCGACCGGGTCGCGCCCGTCGCCCCGACCGTCACCGGCCCGACCGGCCCCTCCGCCGACCCGTCGCCCGTCTTCGCGGTGGCGGCGGAGCCCGGCACCACGACGTGCCGCGTCGTCCGCGGCGGCACCGTCGTGCGGCCGTACGCGCCCTGCGGCGGGTCGGTGCCGCTCGCGCTCGGCCCGGACGACCCGGACGGCCGCTACGCCGTCGAGGCCCGCACGACCGACGCCGCCGGCAACGCCGGGGCCGTCGGCCGCTCGCTCGACTACGCCTACGACACCACCGCCCCGGCCGCGCCCGCCGTCGTCGGGCCGAGCGGCCCGTCGCGCGACACCACGCCGACCTGGACGTGGGCCGCCGCGGACGGCGACCGGTCGACGTGCCGGCTGCAGCGCGACGGCGTGCCCGTCGGCGCTGCCGCGCCGTGCGTCTCGCCCTTCACGCCCGCCCCGCTCGCGCCCGACGGCGACTGGGCGCTGGCCGTCGCGCTCACCGACGCCGCCGGCAACGCCGGGCCGGCCGGCACGAGCCCGGTGCACCGCCTCGACACCGCCGCACCCGCCGCCCCCGTCGTGCGGGCCCCGGCGGCGACCGGCGCCAGCCGCGCCCCCGTCTTCACCGCCGACCTCGAGCCCGGCGCCGCCACCACCTGCCGCCTGGTCGCCCCCGACGGCAGCAGCGGTCCGCTCGCGCCGTGCGCGCTGCCGCTGGCCGTCGACCTCACCGGCGGGGCGCAGGGCGCCTACCGGCTCGAGGTCGTCGCGACCGACGCCGCCGGGGGCGCCTCGCCCGCGGGCAGCGCCACCTACGTGCTCGACGACGTCGCACCCGAGCCGGCGGTCGTCACCGCCGTCGGCAGCCCCGGCCGTACGCGCACCGCGGTGTTCACGGTCGCGGCGCCGGCCGACGCCACCGCCACGACCACCTGCGTGCTCGTGTCCCCGGCCGGCGTGCGCGCCGCGCCGGTCGCCTGCGGCGGCACCGCACGCTTCGACCTGGCCGGCGGCGCGGACGGCGGCTGGCGCCTGGAGGTCGCGCGCACCGACCTGGCCGGCAACGCCGCCCCGACCGCCAGCGCGGTGTGGGTGCTCGACACGACCGCCCCCGCGCCGGTCGTCGTCACCGAGCAGCCGGGCGACCCCAGCAGCGCCGACAGCTGGACCTGGCGCTGGACGGCCGAGGCGGGCGCCCGCCAGACGTGCCGCGTCACCGGCCCGACCGGCGGCGTCGTGCTGGGCTCCGGCACCGCGGGGGCGCCGTGCGACGGCACCGCGACCGTCGACACCCGCACCCTGCCCGACGGCGCGTACTCCTTCGTCCTCGTGGTCACCGACGCGGCGGGCAACAGCACCACGCGCACGGCGACGCACGTGCTCGACCGCCGGGCGCCCCTGCTCGAGCTCGCGCCGCCGGCGCCGACCAGCGGCCGCACCCCGGTGTGGACGGTGACCAGCGACCCCGGCCGCACGCCGACCTGCACGCTCACCCGCGCGGGCGCCGTCGTGGCGGCCGGCCCGTGCACGGGCTCCTTCGCCCCCGACCTGGCCACCGCGGCGCAGGGGACCTACCTGCTCACCGCCGTCGTCACCAGCCCGGCCGGGGTCACGAGCACCGCCACCTCGTCGTACGTGCTGGACACCGTCGCCCCCGTCGCGGGCGTGGCCGTCGGGCGCACCCCGACCAACGACGCCCGCCCGGTCTTCGTGCTCACCACGACCGAGCCGGGCGCGACGGCGAGCTGCCGCGTCAGCGGCCCGGCGCTGCGCACGCCGCCCTGCAGCGCCTCGCCCGACGGCACCGCCCTGCCGCTCGACCTCACCGCGGCGCCGGACGGCGCGTACGCCGTCGAGCTCGTGCTCGTCGACGGGGCGGGCAACACCGGCACCGCCACGGCCACGTGGGTGCTCGACCGGGTCGCGCCCGCCCCCGCCGGCCTGCCGGTGCCCGCGCGCACCGACGACGACCCCGCGCCGCGGGTGCCGCTCACGGGCGTCGAGCCGGGCGCGAGCCTCGAGTGCGCCCTCGCGCCGCCCGGCGGCGACGCCGTCGCCGTGCCCTGCGCCGACCCCACCGGCGTCGTGCTCGGCCCGCTCGTCGCCAACGGCACGTGGCAGCTGACCGTCGTGCTCGTCGACGCCGCCGGCAACCGCAGCGCCCCGGTCACCGCGACGTACGCCTACGACGACGTCGACCCCGTCGTGCGCGACCTCGTGCTCAGCGAGCCCGCGTCGCGCGCCACCGCCCGCACCCTCACGTGGGCCTTCGCCGCCGAGGGCGCGCCCGGCTCCGTGCTGACGTGCGCGCTCACCCGCGACGACGCGCCCGTGCCGTTCGCCCTGCCGGCCTGCACCGGCTCGCCCTTCACCGTCGTGCTGCCGGCCTCGGCGCCCGACGGCACCTACCGCCTGACCGTCGTGGAGACCGACGCGGCGGGCAACGCCAGCGCGCCCGTGTCGGCGCAGTACGTCCTGGACGCCACGCCGCCCGCCGTCCCGGTGCTGCTCGAGCAGCCGATCGGGCCGAGCAGCGCGGCCGTCGCGACCTGGCGGGTCGAGGGCGACCCCGACGCCGCCACCCGCACGTGCACGCTGCGCCGCGACGGCGCCGTCGTCGGCACCGCGGCCGCGCCGTGCGGCGAGACCGTCGTGCGCGACCTGCGCGCCAGCGGCGAGGGGGCGTACGTGCTGGAGGTCGTCGCCCTCGACGACCTCGGCAACGCCAGCGCCGCCGTGCGCAGCCGCACCTACACCTACGCCCTGGACGCCGTCGGCCTGCTGCGCTGGACCTCGTGGCCCGGGCAGCGGGTGCCGGCGCCCGGCGCCCCGGCCGGCGAGACCGGCTCGGTCGGCTTCGCGCAGTCGGCCGCGCCGTTCGTGTTCAGCAGCGAGCCGGACGCGTCGTTCTCCTGCACCCTCGTGCGCGGCCCGCAGCTGGCGACCGCCGCGCTCGTCGAGAGCCGGTCGTGCGGCACCGGCACGCCGGGCACCGGGCGCTACGAGCTGCCCGCGGAGGCCGCGCGCACCGAGGGCACCTACTGGCTGACGGTGAGCACCAGCGCGCCCGGCGCCCCCGAGCCCGGCCGCTCGGTGCAGTCGTTCACCCTCGACCTCGTGGCGCCGACGGCGCCCGTCTTCACCAGCGACACCGGCTACAGCAGCACCCGCACGCCCGACTTCTCCTGGCGGGCGACGGCCGGCGAGGTCTCGACCGGCTACCGCGCGTTCTGCCGGCTGCTGCTCGGCACCACCCCGACCGGCGGCTGGGTCGACTGCACGGCGCCCGGCGGCGCCTGGTCGACGCCGCTGCCCGGCCCGGGCGCCTGGCGCCTCGAGGTGCGCTGGGTCGACCAGGCCGGCCGGCGCAGCCCCACGGCGACCAGCGCCTCCTACACCTACGACCCGAGCGTCCCGCCCGGCCCGCAGATCAGCGGCCCGAGCAGCGGCACCGTCGGCAGCGCGTCCTCGGTGACGTGGGCCTTCGCCCCGCCGCCCGGCGTCGTGCGGGTGACCTGCGCGCTGCTGCTCGACGGCCGGCCGGTCGTCGGCGACGCCCCCTGCCCGACCGGGCGCTTCACGTTCGACCTGCGCGGCGCGGCCGTCGGCACCTACACGCTGACGGTCTCGTACTACAACCAGGCCGGCACGCGGAGCTTCGGCTCGGCGCGCTACGCCTACGCCCGCCCGGTCGTCGCCCCGACCCCGTCGCCCGGCCCGCCGGCGCCCCAGCCCGGCCCGCCGCCGCAGGGCACGCCGCCGCCCGCGCCGCGGCCGCCGGTGCTCGACCGCCCCGTGCCGCTCCTGCC
>CANKBT010000146.1 GCA_947479995.1 Frankiaceae bacterium
CCGAGGCCTCGGGCGCCGACCCGTCGCCCCAGTCGACCGTGAGGTGCACGGGGCCGCCGTTCGGGTCGGCCAGGCTCCCGCTCACCCGGGTCTCCTGCAGGGCGGGCGCGGGCTGCACCGAGGCGATGAGCGCCGGCGGGCGGTCGACGACCGTCCCGCGCAGTGAGGCCGGGGCGACGCGCGGGTCGCGCGCGCCGTCGCCGCTCAGCACGCGGGCCGTGACGAGGTCGGTGGGCAGGAGCTCGCCGGTGGCCGTGCGCAGGACGCGCGACGACGACCAGGCGCGCACGACCGGTCCGGGCGGCAGGGCGAGCCGCTCGACGTGGCCGTCGGCCCAAGTCAGCTCCAGCGACACCGCGTCGCCGGTGCCGGGGTCGGTCACGCGGCCGCTCACCTGCACCGTCGAGCCCGGCTCGACGGCGAGGGCACCGGACGGCTGGTCGACCGCGAGGGCGGGCGCGACGTCGACCACCTCCACGCGGCCGAAGAACCGCGCGGTGCTGGCGCTGGCGACGACGTCGTAGGTCCCGGGGCGCACCCAGGCGTGGTCGCCCTGGAACAGCGCCCGGGTCGGGTCGATCGAGAAGACCGTGCTGGTCCCCCGGGTGCCGTCGCCCCAGTCGACCGACACCGGGTCGCGGAACGGCCCGCGGTCGAAGACCAGCGACAGGGGCCAGCGCTCGCCCTGGGCGATGCGCGCGGGGCCCGTGTCCGACGAGACCAGCCGGGCGGGCAGGTCGTTGACGTCGACCGTCAGCTCGCGCGACACCGCGGTGCCGGCGAAGGGGTCGCTGACCGTCGCGCGCACCCGGTAGCGCCCGGGCAGCTGCGGGGTGAAGGCGCTCGCGGCGCCGGGCGGCAGCGAGGCGCAGATCAGGTCCGGGCAGGCAGTGAGCTCCCAGCCGACGCTCAGGGGGTCGCCGTCGGGGTCGCTCAGCGCGCCGGTCCTCAGCAGCACGGCGTCGCCCTCGAAGAACACGCCCGTGCCGTCCGGCCTCGCGGCGCTGACGCCGGGGGCGGCGGGTGCCTGGTTGCCGGCCAGCCGCGCGTAGCGCTGCAGGGCCAGCGTGGTCCCCGGACGGCTCTCCAGGAAGGGGAGGCGGTCGGTGAGCCAGCAGCCGTCCTCGTGGTAGTCGTCGCAGCCCTGCGCGGGCTTCGGGAAGCCGTCACGGCCGATGGCGGTGAGCGACCACGTCGTCCGGCCGCCCACCCGGACGACGCGGGCCGCCGCGGGGAAGTCGAAGCCGGCCCGCTCGGACGCGACGTCTGACCCGGGCGGCACGACGGGCGCCGGGTCCCACAGCTGCACGGGCACCGACAGGCGGGGCTCGTCGGCACCCGTCGGGTCGACGAGGAGCCCGCCGACGAGCTGGCGCTCGAGGTCGGTGAAGACGTCACCGCGCAGCGACAGCAGCCGCAGGCGGTCGGTGCGCGCGACCGGCTGGCCGGTCGCCGTCGTCACCTGCAGCACCGGGTCGCCCGCCCGGCGCGCCGGCGCGGCCGGCGGCAGCTCCAGGCCGTACGTCTGCGGCT
This sequence comes from Frankiaceae bacterium, assembly GCA_947479995.1. GTDB lineage: Bacteria > Actinomycetota > Actinomycetes > Mycobacteriales > SCTD01 > CANKBT01. The sequence goes on from CANKBT010000146.1 coordinate 1,534, forward strand.
CGGCCCGCTCGAGGTCGAGCAGCACCGAGGTGAGCCCCTCGGTCGTCGTGAGGACGGGCCGCGCGTCCGGGCGCACCCGCCGGGCCGTGGCGGCGCCCTCCTGCAGCTTCACGCCGACCTGGCTGGCGTTGACGACCTGCACGGTCGTCATGACCAGCAGGGTCGTCGCGACGACGGCGATGGCGGCGACGCCGACCACCGTGCCCGCGGCCAGGCCCGGCGCGCCCTTCACGAGGTAGGCGAAGGGGGTGAGCTTGCCGGCGATGAGCCCGACGGTCACCGACTTCGCGCCGCTGACGAGCGTCGTCGTCACCGCGCTGTTGATGGCGACCAGGCCCGCGGTCGTCGCGCCGACGGCGGCGGCGCTGCCGGCGGCGCTGATGGCCGCCTGCGCGGCCTGGCTGAGCTCGACGAGGTCGCCGGGCGTGCGGCCCGCGACGGCCGCGATGCCCCAGCGCGTGAACTCCTCCTGCGACGGGATGCGCGGGCCGAGGTCGAAGGGACCGGGGCGTCCGCTGGGCTGGCAGCCGATCCACTCCTGCGGGCGGTACTCCCCCTCGAAGGGCGACGGCGGCTTGTACGAGCACACGTCGCGGGGGAGCTCGCCCGTGAAGGCGCTCGCGCCGTAGAAGCGGCGGTACTCCGCCAGGCCCGCGTCGGCGGCCTCGACGTTGCGCGCCTGCTGCTGCTGCGAGACCCACTCCAGCGCGAGCACCTCGTCGGGGGTCCGCTCCGCCGGCGGGCGGACCGCCGCGTCGACGATCAGCGCGAGCAGCCGCCCGCGGACCTCCGGGCGGGCCCAGGTCAGCAGCTGGCGGCGCGACACCGCGGGGTCGAGCCCGTGGTAGGCGGTCGTCTGCTGCAGCGCGGTCTCGCCGAGCCGGACCAGGGCCTCGCGCTGCGCGGGGGTGGTGCCCGCGGACCCGGCCGGGCCGATCAGCTCGGGCTCGCTGCGGCCGGCACAGCCCTGCGGCGAGTCGAGCTGGAAGCCGGTCTGCGGGTCGGTGACGACCAGGCACCCCTCCTGCGCGGTGGCGGGCGGTGGCGTCCCGTCCAGGCGCAGGCCGGTGACGACCAACGCCAGCACGACGGCGTAGACGACGGCGCGCGTCGGACGACGGCGCAGCACGGACCCCAGCACGACGACCCCCTCCGGGCCGAGGCGTGGTCACGGCCCGCGCCACCGTCGCGCCTCGGCACCCGTCGCGGGGGCTCCCGCCTGTCTCCTGCGCGACACCGGCTGTCGTCTCGGCGACCCGTCGTGCCGTCGACCGGCCGATCGGCGACGGCGCGTGGCCGATCGGGCACGCAGCGTCGACGGGCGCGCCGTCCGCGAGCCGCGCGGGCTGGCGCGCTGGCCGCGGGCGTCGGCATAGTGCGGCAGCGCGGCAGGCGCCGCGCACGGCACCTGCGAGGAGGCGCGGCATGGAGCCCCGTCCACCCGCGACCGTCCCCGACCCGGACTGCCCCACCGGCGACCCGGTCCTGCTGCGGTCGGTCGACTGGCTGGCGGGGGCGCCGCGGGAGCCCCTCGACGACTTCGCCCGCCGGTGCGCCGTGCTGCGCCTGGCGCGCGGCACGCAGCTGGCGCGCCCGGGCGAGGCGCCGGACCGCGCCTGGGTGCTGCTGCAGGGGCGCCTCGGCGCGTGGCGGGGCACGCCCCGGCTGCGCGGCGGGGTGCCCGAGCAGGGGGTCGCGGGGCCCGGGCTCTGGTACTGGGTCGCCGACCGGCCCGGCACGACGGCGGGGCTCGAGGCCGTGGTCAGCGGCCTCCCCGTGCTCGCGGACCTCCGCGTCATGGCCGAGCCCACCGACGTGCTCGCGGTGCCCGCGCCGGCGGTGCACGACCTGCTCGCGGCCTGGCCCGAGGGCGGCCTCGCCGTCGCGCGGCACGTGGCCGGCCGGCTGCAGGCGCTGACCGAGCAGGTGGTCGACCTGGTGGTGCTCGACGTGCCGCGGCGCGTCGCCAACCACCTCGTGCGCCACCGCGACGGCGACGTCGCCGTGCTGCCGCCGAGCCAGGGCGAGCTCGCCGAGCGCCTGGCCGCCAGCCGGCAGCGGGTCAACCGCGCCCTGTCCGACCTGACGCGGCGCGGCTGGATCGCGCCGCTCGGCCCGGGCCGCTACGCGCTCGTCGACCTGCCGGCGCTGCGCGACTTCGGCGGCGTCGTCGACGACCCCCGGAGGCCGCGGCGCTGAGCGGCCGCCGCGGCCCCGCGGCCGCTCCGCGCGGCTGTGCCACCGTGGGGCCGTGCTCGGCGACCTGCGTGACGCGTCCGGGCGCCCGCGCGGGCTGCTGCGCGCGCTCGCGGTCGTGCTGGCGCTGCTGCTCGCGCTGCCGCTGACGGCCTTCGCGGTGTCACTGCTGCGCGACCTCGCCGACGCCGTCTGGTGACCGGCGGGGCCTGACGGGGCCGACGTGACCTCCGCCTCGTGCGCGCGGGTGAGGGCACCCTGCGGGTGCGGGCCGGCGACGCGTCGGGGACCATGGCGGGGCGCACGGGTTACCCGCGAGTAGCCCCTGTGCGTGCGCGCGTACCCTCGTGCGCGCGCGTGCTCCGATGACGTCTCAGGCGGACGTCACGGCGCCCTGCACTGGAGGACCTGTGGATACGCACATGCTGGTGCGACTGGTCGTCGGCCTGACGATCATCGTCGTCACCCTGGCCGTCGCCGGCCGCCGGGTGTTCTTCCTGTACCGGATGGTGTCGTCCGGCCAGCCCAGCCCGGGGCGCCTCGACAACGCCCCCCGGCGCCTGCTCACGCAGCTGCAGGAGGTGTTCGGCCAGACGCGCCTGCTCAAGTGGAGCGTGCCCGGCCTCGCGCACTTCTTCGTCTTCTGGGGCTTCGTCGTCCTGGGCCTGACGATCGTGGAGGCCGTCGGCGCGCTGTTCGACGTCGACTTCCACATCCCGCTCATCGGCAAGAGCGCGGCCCTCGGCTTCATCGAGGACTTCTTCGGCGTGAGCGTGCTGCTCGGCCTCCTCACGTTCGCGGTCATCCGCCTGCGCAACGCGCCGAGCAAGAAGCAGCGCGACAGCCGCTTCTACGGCAGCCACACCGGCCCGGCGTGGGTCATCCTCGGGATGATCTTCCTGGTCATCCTCACGATGTTCGGGATCCGCGCGGCGCAGCTCAACACGGGCGTCAGCCCGTGGCAGGACACGCCGACGGCGCCGTTCTTCTCGTACCTGCTCTCGCTCCCGCTCGACGCCTTCAGCGAGCAGGTCAACGAGCGCATCGAGGACGTCATGGTGATCGGGCAGATCGCCGTGGTCTTCGGCTTCCTCGTGCTGGTCGTCTACTCCAAGCACCTGCACATCTTCCTGGCGCCGCTCAACGTCCTGGTCAAGCGCCAGCCCGAGCGCACCGCGCTCGGCGGCCTGCTGCCGATGATGAGCAAGGGCAAGGTCATCGAGCTCGAGGAGGCCGACCCCGAGGAGGACACCTTCGGCGTCGCCAAGGTCGAGGACTTCAAGTGGACGGCCATGCTCGACATGGCGACCTGCACCGAGTGCGGCCGCTGCCAGAGCCAGTGCCCGGCGTGGAACACCGGCAAGCCGCTGTCGCCCAAGATCCTGATCATGAACCTGCGCGACCACCTGTTCGCGAAGGCGCCGTACATCCTCGGCGACTCCACCGCCCCCGAGGACCACGAGCCGAGCTTCTCGGACGAGGGCGTCAGCCCGAAGGACGGCAAGGAGCACCACTCCCACGTCCCCGAGTCGGGCTACGAGCGCGTGCTCGGCACCAACCACGACCAGGCCGTCCGCCCGCTCGTCGGCACCGCCGAGGAGGGCGGGGTCATCGACCCCGACGTCCTCTGGAGCTGCACCACCTGCGGCGCCTGCGTCGAGCAGTGCCCGGTCGACATCGAGCACGTCGACCACATCCTCGACATGCGCCGCTACCAGGTGCTCATCGAGAGCAGCTTCCCGTCCGAGGCGGGCGTGATGCTCAAGAACCTCGAGAACAAGGGCAACCCCTGGGGCATGAACAACCGGGCCCGCACCGAGTGGACCGAGGGCCTGTCCTTCGAGGTCCGGGTGCTGGACGGCGAGATCCCCGAGGACGTCGAGTACCTGTTCTGGGTCGGCTGCGCCGGCGCGCTGGAGGACCGCAGCAAGAAGGTCACCCGCGCGTTCGCCGAGCTGCTGCACACCGCGGGCGTCGAGTTCGCCGTCCTCGGCGAGGGCGAGCAGTGCTCCGGCGACCCGGCCCGCCGCCTGGGCAACGAGTTCGTCTTCCAGATGCTCGGCCAGCAGAACGTCGAGACGCTCAACGAGGTCGGCGCGGGCCGCCCGGGCATGAAGATCGTCGCCACCTGCCCGCACTGCTTCAACACGCTCGCCAACGAGTACGACCAGCTCGGCGGCCACTACGAGGTCATCCACCACACGCAGCTGCTCGGCCACCTGGTCGAGACCGGTGCGCTGGTGCCCGTGACCCCGGTCGACGAGAAGGTCACGTACCACGACCCCTGCTACCTCGGTCGCCACAACCGCATCTACACGCCGCCGCGCGAGGTCCTGGCCGCCATCCCGGGCCTGTTCTCGCAGGAGATGCCGCGCTGCAAGGAGCGCGGGTTCTGCTGCGGCGCCGGCGGGGCGCGCATGTGGATGGAGGAGAAGATCGGCAAGCAGATCAACGTGGAGCGCACGGACGAGGCGCTCGGGCTCGACCCCGACCTGATCTCGACCGCCTGCCCGTTCTGCATGGTCATGCTGTCCGACGCCGTCACCGCCAAGGTGCAGTCGGGCGACGCCAAGGAGAGCGTCCAGGTCCTGGACGTCTCGCAGATCCTGGCCCGCTCGCTGGTCAAGCCGGCGCTCGTCGGCGCCGGCGCGCCCGTCGAGGAGGAGGCCGCCGAGGCGTCCGCCCCCGTGGCCACCGCCGCGACGGCCGCGCCCGACGCCACGTCGGTGAAGGTCGAGCCGGCCGCGTCGACCGGCACGGCGTCCACCGCCGCTCCGGCGGCCGCGCCGTCGCAGACCGGCGGCGGCACCGCGCCGACGCCGCCCGCGCAGGGCACCCCGTCGGTGCCCGGCCAGGGGGCGTCCGGCGACGGGCTCACCCAGGGCGCGGCGCCCTCGCCCGACGGCGGGGCGCAGCCCGGCCCGGCCGGCGACGGCCCGGCCTCGGAGTCGGCCGCCGGCGCGGTGGCGCCCGCGTCGCAGACGCAGCCGGTCGTGTCCGAGGAGGACGTCACCGACAGCCCGAAGCCGACCGGCGCGACGCCGGGCGAGACGGCCACGGCCGACTACGTCCAGCTCGCCCAGGCCACCGGCGACAGCGCGGAGCCCGACGCCGCGCAGGCCCAGCCCGGCGCCGAGAGCGACGGCTCGTCGCACGCGGCGCCCGTCAGCCCCGAGGGCACGCACGCCGGCGACCAGGCGGGCGGCAAGACCGAGGGCGGCGCCGCGGGCACCCTCGGCGCCCCGAAGGCCGTCGAGCCGACGCCCGACAGCGGCGAGGGCCCGCACACGGGGCAGTCCGGCCTCTAGCCCGTACGCCCGCGCCCGACGGCGCCGCACCCCTCGCGGGTGCGGCGCCGTCGGCGTTCCGGGGGTGCCTGCGCGGCGTTGTCCGCCCTGTTGCGTCTGCTGGACGCAGGGGCCCACCGCTCACCCCGAGCAGACGCAACGGGGTGAGCTCGCCGCGCGCCCCGAGCCTCCGCGCGCGGCCGGGCCGGTCGCGGCGCCACCACCCCCTGTTGCGTCTGCCCGACGCGGGGGCCCACCGCTCACCCCGAGCAGACGCAAGGCGTGAGCGCGCCGCGCGCCCGAGTCAGGCGGGGGTGCGGGCGCGAGTGAGGTCGGCGGCGGTGGCCCGCAGCGCGTCGACGAGCGCGGCCACGACCGGCTCCTGCGCCCCGCGGGTGCGGCGGGTGAGCAGCAGCAGGTGGCGCACGCCGACGGGCGGCAGGGCCGCCACGCGGACGTCCTCGCGCGGGGCGGTGAGCGCCAGCAGCGGCAGCACCGCGGCGCCG
>CANKBT010000147.1 GCA_947479995.1 Frankiaceae bacterium
GTCGGCTCGGCGCTGTTCGGCTTCGCCACGCAGCTCGTCATCCTGGTCGCGGCGGTGCTGGTGTCGGGCAACATCCCGACCGGCAGCCGGCTGCTCTACGCGCCGCTCGCGATCGCCGTGCTCGTCGGCTGGGCCACCGCGCTGGCGCTCGCGCTGTCGGCGGTCAACGTCTACCTGCGCGACGTGCAGTACCTCGTGGAGATCTCCCTGCTCACGCTGTTCTGGGCGTCGCCGGTCGTCTACTCCTGGGACCTCGTGCAGCGCGTGCTCGGCGGCGGGCTGGCCTCCGACCTCTACCTCGCCAACCCCATCACCGCCGCCGTGCTGGGCATGCAGCGCACCTTCTGGGTGGCCGGCACCGACAAGCCCTTCCCCGAGGGCATCGGGGTGCGGCTGGTGGTCATGCTCGTCGTCGGGCTCGTCGCCCTGTGGGCCGGCCAGCGCGTCTTCAGCCGCCTGCAGGCCGACTTCGCGCAGGAGATCTGATGACCGCGTCCGGACCGGTGGTCGTCAGCGTGCAGGGCGTCTCGAAGCGCTTCGTCATCCGCAAGGACAAGTCGCTCAAGGAGCGCCTGGTCAACGCCGCGCGCTCGCGCCAGCACCGCGAGGACTTCTGGGCGCTGCGCGACGTCGACGTCGACATCCACGCCGGCACGACGGTCGGGCTCATCGGCCCCAACGGCTCGGGCAAGTCGACGCTGCTCAAGACGGTCGGCGGCATCCTGCAGCCGACGACCGGCACGGTGTCGCGGCGCGGCCGCCTCGCCGCGCTGCTCGAGCTCGGCGCGGGCTTCCACCCCGACCTCACCGGCCGCGAGAACGTCTACCTCAACGCCTCGATCCTCGGGCTGTCGCGCGCCCAGACCGACCGGCACTTCGACGCGATCGTCGCCTTCTCCGGCATCGAGAAGTTCATCGACACCCAGGTGAAGTTCTACAGCTCCGGCATGTACGTCCGGCTCGCCTTCGCGGTCGCCGTGCACGTCGACCCGGACGTGCTGCTCGTCGACGAGGTGCTGGCGGTCGGCGACGAGCCGTTCCAGCGCAAGTGCATGGACCGCATCAAGTCCTTCCAGAAGGAGGGGCGCACGATCGTGCTCGTCACGCACGCGCTCGACACGGTGGTCGAGATCTGCGACCGCGCGCTCGTGCTCGAGCACGGCGAGGTGCAGCTCGACGGCGACCCCCGCGACGCCACCCGGCTGCTGCGCCGCGACTTCGAGGTCGTGCGCCAGGCCGACCAGGAGGCCGCCCGCGCCGCCGACACCGCCAGGCCGGTCGCGCGCGTCGAGCGCGTGCGCCTGCTCGACGCCACCGGCGCCGTCACCGACGCGATCGGCTACGGCGAGCCCTGCGCGGTCGAGGTCGACGTGCAGGCCGACACCCGCCTCGACGACTGGGTGCTCGGCATCGGCATCGACACCCCCACCGGCCATGGGCTGTGGGGCACCAACACGCAGCTGCTCGGCCAGCGCCTCGAGCCCCTCGTCGGCGCGCGCACCCTGCGCCTGGAGGTGCCGGGGCTGCACGTCGGCGGCGGGCAGTACCAGCTGCACGGCGCGATCGCGACGTGGAACGGGCCGGAGGTGCACCGGCTGCCCGAGGCGTGCTCGTTCACCGTGGTCGCCGACGGCACGACCGTCGGCCACCTCGGCGTCGCCGCCCGCCTGGCCGCGGTGACGTCGGCGTGACCGCGGACGGGACGGGGTCGACGCGCGTCGACGTCGACCGCGCCGGCGCGCACGACGGGGACGCCGCCGACGGGCGCCGGCCGCTGCGCCTGCGCGAGGTCACCCTCGCGCTGACCGCGCTCAGCCTGTGGGTGCTGTGGCGCACCGGCCCGTCCAAGGTGCCGTTCCTCGAGGGCTTCGAGAAGTTCGCGCGCGAGTGGCCCGACGCCGAGGCGCTGCCGCGCGAGGCGTACGTGCTGCGCAACTTCCTCGGGCCGCTGCTCTACCAGGGCGTGCCCGACCCGTCGCCCACCCGCTTCCTGGCGCTGCACGTCGTGGCGACGGCGCTCACCGCGGCGCTGCTCGGCGCCTGGCTGCTGCGCCGCCTGGGCAGCCGCACCGGCCCGACGGCGATCGCGCTGCTGCTGCTGTCGCCCGTGACGGCGCTGCTGCTGCTCTGGATCGGCATCTACGACGCCTTCGGCGTGCTGGTGTGGGTGCTGCTGCTCATGTCGCTGGCCGGGCGCCCGTGGCTGCAGGTGCTGGCCGGGGCGCTCGCCGGCGCGCAGAACCTCGAGCAGGTCGGCGTCGGCATCGTGCTGCTGGCGCTGGTGCCCGAGCTGCAGCGCGCCGCCGGGCTCCGCGCACGGCCGGTCGCGCTGATCGCCGGGGCCGTCCTCGGGCGCGTGCTGCTCGAGGCCTACCTGCGCTCGGCGGGGGCGCCGTCGGGCAGCCGGCTGACGTTCCTGTCGGACCCCGAGCTGCTGCAGAACGTCACGAAGACCTTCGCCGTCATGGCCCCGGTCGTGCTGTTCTCCGTGCTCGGCGGGCTGTGGGGCTTCGCCCTGACCCACCTGCGCGACCACGCCGCCGGCTGGGCGCGCTCGCTCCAGCTGCGCGTCGCGCTGGTGCTCGCCCTCGCGCTCGGCTTCAGCTTCCTGGCCGCCGACCACACCCGCGTGCTGCTGCTCATCACGTTCCCGCTGCTGGTCTGCGGCGTGCTGGCGCTGGCGCCCCGGATCGGCGACCTGCGGGCCCTCGCCCGACGCCCCGAGGCGTGGCTGCTCGTGCTCGTGCCGCCGGTCCTCGTGCAGGACGACAACCTGCTGCGCATCGGCATCAAGCTCGGCACGTGGGGCGTCGGGCCCTTCTAGACCCGGTGGTCACGGCGGGCCTCGCTCCTAGCGCAGGGCGGAGAAGACGGCCCGGCCGGCCGGCGTGTAGACGACGAGGTTGCCGTCGGCCTGGGTGACGAGGCGGCTGCCCGGGTTGCCGGCGGTGCGGGTCGAGAACACCGGGACCAGGCCGTCGGGGTCGTCGCCGGAGTAGTCGTAGGCGTAGAGGACGAGGTTGCCGTCCGGCTGCATCTGCGCGAAGACGCCGTCACCGGTGCCGGTGGCGAACACCGCGCGTCCGCCGCGGTACTGCACGAGGTTGCCGTCGCGCTGCAGGACCAGCAGCACGCCGCCCGGTGCCGTGCGGCGGTCGCCCGGGTACAGCGCCTTGCCGCTCTCGAGGACCGGCTCGCCCCACGCGCTGCTGAACAGCGTGGGCGGCGCGTCGCCGACGAAGTCCGTCATCGCGACCTCGCGGTCGAACACGTACAACCGCAGGTCGTCGTACGGCCCGCCGGTCCCCGTGCTGAACAGCGGCTGCCCGCTGCCGGAGTAGACGACCGCGTTGCCGTCGGTCTGGAACGCCAGCCCGGCGCCGGGGCTGCTGGTGCCCGTGGCGAAGCGCGCGACCCCCCGGGTGTAGAGGACGAGGTTGCCGTCGTCCTGCATGACCAGGCTCGTGCTGCCGTCGTCGCTCGTGAGGCGCTCACCCGGCAGCAGCGACCCGCCGGGGCGGAGCTCCGACGGCTCGCTCGTGCGGAAGGTGAAGACGACTCCCGTGCCGGCCGTGTAGAGCACGAGGTTGCCGTCGTCCTGCAGCACCAGGCGCTGCGCGGCACTGCCCGCCGTCCCGGTGTCGTCCGCCACCTCGTCGCGCGGGCCGTACAGCACGACGTTGCCGTCGTCCTGGAACACGAGCCGCGACCCGGAGGGGCCGGCCGAGACGGCGACGGAGTACGGCGCGGGGGCGTAGCGGTTGGCGGCCCTGGTGAGCAGCAGCCGGCCGTCGGTCTCCACGCTCAGCGTCCACTCCCCGTCCGGCGAGCGCAGGGCGTCGCCGGGCGACAGGGTGCTGCCGCGCTGGAGGCTCGAGCCGACGACCGCGGAGGCGCGCGGCGGCGCTGTGGCCCGGGCGGCGGTCGCGCCGAAGCGGCCCTCCCGTGCCGCGTCGGGCGTCCGGTCGGCGTCGACCGCGACCGCGGGCGGCGCGGGCGCCGGGTCGGCCGCCGAGGCGCTGGACGGCGCCAGGGCGAGGACGGCGAGCAGGCCGAGGCCGAGGCCCGCGGTGCAGCGGCGGGGGAGGGGGGGGGACGTGTCACGGACGACTCCTGGTCGACGGGCCGGGCCGCGCGTCGGCCCGTGCGCTGAGGACGGCGGGCGCCGCCGCGGCGTTGCGTGCCCGCAGCGACTGACAGCGGACTGTCACACGGCCCGCCTGGCGGACACGCACTCGTCCTAGCGGGCGGAGAAGACGGGCCGGTCGGCCGGCGTGTAGACCACGAGGTTGCCGTCGGCCTGGGTGACGAGCCGGCTGCCCGGGTTGCCGCCGGTGCGGGTGTCGAAGACCGGCACCAGGGACGGGCCCGCGGTGCTGGCGCCGCGAGGCACCGTCGTGCCCCCGAGCCGCGCGCCGCTCCGGGCGCCGAGGTCGTCGTAGAGCACGACGTTGCCGTCGAGCTGGACGACCGCGACGTCGGCGCCCGACGTGCGGGTGGCGAAGAGGGGGCGGCCGGCGCGGTAGGTGACGAGGTTGCCGTCGCGCTGCAGCACGGTCACCACGCCGCCCGGTGCGGTCCGGCGGTCGCCCTGGCGCAGCACCGCGCCGCTCTCGACGACGGGCGTGCCCCAGGTGCTGGCGAACTGGCTGCGCAGCGCCGTGCCCTCGGGGGTCACGGCCGTGACCTGGCCGCCCTCGACGAGCAGCAGGACGGGCCCCGACGAGCCGGTGCTGAAGAGCGGCTGCCCCGCCGGCGTGTAGACCACCGCGTTGCCGTCGTCCTGCACGGCCAGCGCCGACCCGGCGACCCCCGTGCCGGACGCCCAGCGCGCCACGCCGCCGGCGTAGAGGACGAGGTTGCCGTCCGGCTGCATGACCAGGCTGGTCCTGCCGTCGTCGGTGGACAGGCGCTCGCCGGGCAGCAGCGAGCCGCCCGCCCGCAGCGAGGACGGGGCTGCGGTGGCGAGGTCGCGCACGACCCCCGTGCCGCCGTCGTAGAGCACGACGTTGCCGTCGTCCTGCACCACCAGGCGCTGCGCGTCCGAGCCCGCGGTGCCCGTGCCGTTGCCGACGGAGGTGCCCTCGTCGCTGCGCACGACGACGTCGCCGTCCTCGGTGAAGACGAGGCTCGCCCCGGGCGGGCCGGTGGTGCCCCGGTCACCGGGCGGCTCGGGCGGCAGCAGCAGGACCACCTCGTACGGCCGCGCCGCGAAGGCGTTCGTGCCCTTGACCAGCAGCAGGCGGCCGTCGGGGTGCATGCGCAGCGACCACCGCCCGGACGGCGACACCAGCGCCTCACCGGGGGGCGTGCGACTCGCCGCGCAGCAGCGTGCTGCTGCCGGAGGCGGCGACGGCGGCCGGTGCCGCGGTGGCGGCGGGGACGGCGGAGACGGCGCCGAGCGCGGTCGCGCCGAGCGCGGTGGCCAGGAGCAGGGCGGGCAGACGGCGCACGGCGCGACCTCCGGGGCGGGGGGGCGTTCGTACCACCGGAGGCCGTGCCGTGGGGGCGGGTCGGGGGCTAGGCCGGGAAGCGGCCCTGCACCTTGGCGCGGTACTCCGGCGAGGCCGCGATGCCGACCGGCACCGTGATCTCGCCGCGGCTGCGCAGCTCGGTGACGAAGCCGCCCGAGCCGCTGTCGCGCGGGCGCTGCAGCATCCGCGCGTAGTAGGCGTCGAGGCGGCGGACGAGCGCCTCCTCGGAGCCGGCGACGGCGCGCACGACCGGCGCCTGGCCGTCGGTGCGGGCGCGCGCCGCCCAGTACGCGCGCTCCTCGGCCGTCGCGCCGCGGGCGAGGACGCCGCGGTAGAGGCGGTCGGTCCAGCCCTCGAGCGTGCCGCCGGCGACGAGCAGCGACTCGCGCGAGCCGAAGATGCCGGCGCGCAGCTCGACGAGGCTCCCGGACGACAGGAACTGCTGCGACCAGCCGGCCCGCTCGCCGGCCGCCGGGGCGCGGCCGAGCGCGGCGGCGTACGCCTCGTCGACGAGGTGGCCGGCGCGCTCGCCGGACGCCGCGACGTCGCGGGCGAGGTCGGCCGTCGGCCGGCCCGCGGCCAGCTCGCGCGACCGGCCGGCCAGCTCGGCGCTGCTGGGCGCGCGGCCGAGCAGGTCGGCCCAGATGCCGCGCACGAGCGCCTGCGCCTCGGCGTACGACGTGGTCGACAGCACGAACCAGTCGCTCTTGATGCCCAGGCGCGAGCGCACCTGGTCGCCGGTGAGCGTCTTGGGCCCGGTCGTGGTGTCGGCGACGACCTGCAGCACGCGGCCGCCGTCGACGCCGAGGCCGTTGCGGGAGGTGACGCGCAGTCCGGTGAGCTCGCCGACGCCCAGCCGCGACGACAGGTCGGCGAAGGTGAACGACGCCGACCAGTTGCGGTTCGGGTTGGCGGCGTACGCGTCGCCGAGGTCCTCGACGGCGGGGTAGACCCCGCCCGCGGTGAACCCGCCGGTGGAGGCGGAGAACTCGGTGCGCATGGTCGTGCCGCTGCTGTTCTTGCGCACCTCGCCCGTCGTCGCGGCGATGGCCGCGTCGGTGCGCGGGTCGTCCTGCGGGGTGCGCGTCGCGCTGCTGAACGGCCGCGTCCACGCGCCGCCGTAGACCTGGCACTGGATGGTGTCGCAGGTCGTGGCGTACGGCGCGTAGGGCGTGGCGAGGCTGTACGAGCGCGCGGCGACGGTCTGCGCGCGGATCGCCTGCGCGCCGCGCCCGCCGCCGAGGTCGGCCCACGACGCCGGCGACTCGCGCGGCACGACGCCGCGCAGGTAGGTCTCGACGCGGACCCGGTTGACGAGCGCCTGGGTGGTGCCGGCGCGCTCGACGACCTGCACGTCCCCGCGGTAGCCGCGGATCTGCCCGGCCTCGCACACCTCGACGGTCGGGGCGTCGACGGAGGCGATGACCAGGCCGGTGCCCTCCTGCCCGGCGGGCGTCCACGGGCCGGCGCAGCCCGGGCCGGTCTTGACCGAGAACGTGCCGGCGCCGACCCGCTCGACGAGCACCGCGCCGGAGCCGGTCAGGCGGCCGTTCACGGTGAGGCCGGGCGCCGTGACGATCGCGCCCCTGCCGCGCTGCGACACCAGCTCGACCGAGATCGGCAGGTCGGGGACGGTGCCCGCGACGGTGCCGCCGTAGTAGTGGTCGAGGATCTGGCGTGCGCTCCAGCCGCGGTCGACGGCGTAGCCGAGCGCGCCCCACTGGCCCATGCCGCGGCCGTGGCCGAAGCCGTGGCCGGTGATGGTGACGGTCGGCTCGGCGGCGGCCACGGGCGTCACCGGGGCGAGCACGGCCGCGCCGCTCAGCAGCAGCCCGGCCGTCGCCAGGACCCCCGTGACCCGCGCCGACGACCTCATCGGCGGACCATGTCGACGATGGTGTCGTTGGGGACGGCTCCGGCGGGGGCGCCGCGGAAGGGGGCGTCGCCGAAGGTGAAGATGCCGCCCTTCTCGGCGATGACGTAGTAGCCGTTGCCGGTGCTGGTGGGGACGATCTCGGTGCCGAGGTCGGGGA
>CANKBT010000148.1 GCA_947479995.1 Frankiaceae bacterium
CTCGACATCAGCCCGGAGACCCGCGAGGTGCCGGACGACGGCTGGCAGCCCCAGCCCTCCCCCGGCAGCCTCGGCCTGCTGGCGCACGGCGCCCGGGGCGCGGCCCGCAACGTCGTCGCGCTCTCGACGCGCACCGCCGGCCTGGCGCTCAAGCCGCGCTCGGCGGTCAAGCAGGCGCTGCACACGGCGGCTGCCATCGCCGAGGCCGGGCGGCCGCTGGTCGACGGGGCGCCCGCCACCCCGCTGAACGGCACGCCGGGCGCCCACCGCGTCGTCGAGGTCGTGCGCACCCCGCTCGAGGACTACAAGACGGTCAAGGCGCGCTTCGGCGCGACCGTCAACGACGTCGTGCTCACCGCGGTCTCCGGCGCGCTCGGCCGCTTCCTCGAGGACCGCGAGGTCGCCACCGAGGGGCTGCGCCTGCGGGCGTGCGTGCCGGTGTCGGTGCGCACGGCGGAGAAGGGCGGCGCCGCGGGCAACGAGATCACGATCATGACGGCGCCGCTCGAGGTCGGCGTCACGGACCCGGTCGAGCGCCTCGCGCTCACCCGGCGGGCGATGGAGCACCTCAAGAGCTCGCGGCAGGCCGAGGGCGCCAAGGTGCTCACCTCGATCGAGAACGCCCTGCCGCCCGCGGTGCTCGCCCGCGCGTCGCGGCTCGGCTTCTCGAGCCGCATGTACAACGTGCTCGTCACCAACGTGCCGGGCCCGCAGATCCCGATCTACCTGCTGGGCCGGGAGATGGAGGAGCTCGCGCCGCTGGCCTTCCTCGCGCCGGAGCACCTGCTGGCCATCGCGATCGTGTCGTACAACGGCTCGGTGACGTACGGCCTGCTCGGCGACGCCGACGCGGTGCCGGACCTGCCGGTGCTCGCGCAGCACCTGCGCGACGCGCTGGCCGAGCTCGTCAAGGCCGCCGAGGGCTGAGGCGGCGCGGCCCGGGGGCGGCTACTCGCCGTCGCCCGGGTCGTCCTGCACGCCGGCGTCGCCGTCGCCCGGCTCGGACACGCCGTCCTGCTGCTGCTCGTCGTCGTTCGGCCCGAGGTCGCCGTCACCGCACGCGGTGACGGTGAGCGGGGCGACGACGGCGAGCGCCACGGCGGCGAGGCGGGTCCTGCGGTGCACGGTTCCTCCAGGGGGTCGGTGACCGGCCCCTACCCCGTCAGCCGGGGCCGTCCCGCAGCGCGCCGCGCACGGCGTCGAGCGTCACCCCGTCGTACGGGAACGAGGTCAGGCACCAGGTGGCGCCGACGGCGCCGTACGCCGCCCAGTCGGTGCCGGGCCGGCCCTCGACGGCGACGTCGTACGGCGCGGACGGGTCGGCGCGGCGCGCCTGCACGCCGGCGACGAGCTCGGCCAGCTGGTCGGGGCCGTGCAGGTCGACCGGGAAGACGCCGTCGTGGCGGGCGGCGCGGTCGAGCGGCCGGGTGTTGCCGAAGCGGACGCCGACCCACACGGGCGGGCCGGGGCGCTGCACGGGCGTCGGCAGCAGGCGCAGGTCGTCGACGACGTAGTGCTCGCCGCGGTGCCGCACCGGCTCGCCGGTCCACGCGGCCGCCAGCACCTCGAGGTGCTCGTCGAGCATGCGGGCGCGCACCCGGTCGTCGACCTGCTCGCCGGTGGCGCTCAGCTCGCGGGCGCGGTCGCCGCCGAGGCCGACGCCGAGCACGAGCCGGCCGCCCGACAGCACGTCGAGCGAGGCGGTCTCGCGCGCGGTCTTGACCGGCCGCCGGCGGGCCAGCGGCGTGACCATCGGGCCGAGGCGCAGGCGCTCGGTGGTGACGGCCATCGCCGACAGCGCCACCCAGGGGTCGCCGACCGCCTGCACCGGCGCGCGGTAGGCGACGTGGTCCCACACGAAGGCGCCGTCCCACCCCGCCGCCTCGGCCTCGGCGGCCAGGCGCGCGACGACGCGCGGGTCGGCGAGCTCGTCGAACAGCGGCAGGAACAGGGCGTGGCGCACGCCCGCACCGTACGGCGCGTCAGGCGCGGCGGCGGGCGCGGGCGAGCACCAGGGCCGCGGCGACGAGCACGAGCCCGCCGGCGCCCGCCGTGCCGCCGGTGGCGGCCAGCCCCCCGGTGGCCGCCGGGCGCGCGGGAGCGGCCGCCGGCGCAGCGGGTGACACGGACGCCGCGGGCAGGGCGAGCACCGCCTCGACGCCGGCGGCGTAGAAGGACGTGCTCGTCTCGACGCGCACCTCCCCCGCGGCACCGGCCGGCAGCGGCAGCGCCAGCGCGCCGACCGCGACCGGCACGACCACCTCGGTGCCGGCGGACGCGACCCGCACGGTGCCGGGCGCCTGCACCTGCGCGCGCAGCACCCGGCCGTCGAGGCGCGGCGCGAGCAGCAGCCGCCCGCGGTCGTCGACGTCGGTGCACGACGCCGCGACGTAGCAGCGGACCGGCGGCTCCGCGTCGAGCTTCTCGGACTCCTGGTTGGCGCGCAGGTCGTTGGCGACCGAGGTGGCGAGCCGCGGCGCGAGCGCGACCGGGTCGACGCCGTCGGGCAGCGCCTTGCCGCACGCGGCGTCGGGCAGCCGGGCCGGGTCGACCGGGCCGTCCTGCGCCAGGCCGTCGCGCACGAGGTCGAGGACGGTGCCGTCGACGAGCAGCCCGAAGTGCTCGACGGCCTTGGCCGGGCAGCGGTCCTGCAGCACGAGGTTCACCGCGCCGTCGAGGCGGCTGGCCTCGGGCGCGGGGGCGGCGATCTCGTCGAAGCGGGTGGCGATCGTCGTGTACGACGGCCCCGGCACGAGCGGGTGCGAGCGCACGGCGGTGAAGTACGCCGAGGCGGTGCGGCGCTGCTGGAAGGGGGCGCTGCACGGCACCGCGCACAGCGCCTCGCCGGTGAGGCCGGGCTGGAAGGTCGGCGCCAGGCCGACGTAGTCCTCGACGAGGTCGGGCAGGTCGGGCCAGTACTGCAGCGCCCGCACGAGCAGCGTCGCGCCCTGGCTGTGCCCGACGACGCTGATCCGGCCGCCGCGCTGCGCGGCCACCGCGCGGATGCCCGCGACCACCTGCTCGGTGCTGACCTGCATGTCGCCGGTCGCGCGCTCGGGCAGGGCGACCGTGCACACCGGGTGGCCGTCGGCGCGCAGCGCGTCGGCGACGACGAGGTCCCAGCTCTCCTCGGGCGTCGAGCCGGTGCCGTGCACGAGCAGCACCGGCAGCCGCGCGGCGCCCGCCACGTCGCCCTCGCACGCCAGCGCGCCGGCGAGCACGTCGGGGGGCTGAAGCAGCGCCGGTCCGGACGTCGGCAGGGCGACCCCCGCGGGCACCGGCCGCGGCGCCCCGGTGGCGGGCGACGGCGCGGCGGCCAGGGCGGTGACGGCGAGGACGAGCAGCACGCGGCGCAGCACGCGCGGACCCTACGTCGACCGGCGCCGCGTCAGGGCGCGACCAGCTGCCCGGTGCCCCGCTGCCCGGCGTCCGCTCCCCCGGCGTGCGGGCGCGCGGCGCCCAGGCGCGCGAGCACGACCTCGAGGCGGGCGGGGCGCCCCAGGTGGTAGCCCTGGCCGTACTCGACGCCCAGCGCCACGAGCGCGTCCTGCTGCGCCTGGTCCTCGATGCCCTCGACGACCAGGCTCGTGCCCATCGTCGCGGTCATGCGCTGCACCACGGCGACCAGCTCCGAGGCGCGGGCGTCCGTGGCGACGTCGACGGTGAAGGCGCGGTCGAGCTTGAGCACGTCGACCGGCAGCTGCCGGAGCGCCGCGAGCGAGTGGCCGCTGCCGAAGTCGTCGACGGCGACGAGGACGCCGCGCGCCCGCAGCGCGTCGAGCAGCGGCACCGCGCGCGGCTCGGCGAGCGTCGTCTCGGTGATCTCGACGAGCAGCGTCACGCCGTCGGGCAGGGCGAGCGGCCCGGCGTCGACGAGGACGCCGCGCACGAGGCTGGCGGCCGGCAGGTTGAGCCCGAGCACGAGCGGCCGGCCGACGGCGTCGGCGAGCGCCGGGGCGTCGCGCAGCACGTGGCGCAGGACGGCCTCGCCCACCTCGTCGACGAGCCCGGTCTCCTCGGCGACGTCGATGAAGTCGCCGGGCTGCAGCAGCCCGCGGTGCGGGTGCTGCCAGCGCACCAGCGCCTCGAAGCCGCTCACCTCGCCGGTCGCGAGCACCACCACCGGCTGGTAGTCGACGACCAGCTCGCCGCGGGCGCCGGCGCCGCGCAGCTCGTCGGCCAGGCCGGAGCGCCACTGGTGGTCGCGGCGCATGTCGGGCGTGCAGAGCACCGCACGGCCGCGGCCGGACGCCTTCACGGCGTACATGGCGACGTCGGCCTGGTGCAGCAGCTCCGCGGACGGGACGTCGCGGCTCGGCGCGGCGACCCCGATGCTCACGCCGACCAGCACCGGGCCGCGCCCGAGGTCGACCGGCGCCTCGACCGCGGCGACGACGCGCTCGGCGATGCGCAGCGCGTCGTCGGCGGTCGTCGCCGGCAGCAGCACGGCGAACTCGTCGCCGCCGAGCCGGGCGACGAGGTCGGCGGGGCGGACGCAGCCGCGCAGCCGGCGGGCCACCTCGCGCAGCAGCGCGTCGCCGGCCTCGTGGCCGAGGCGGTCGTTGACCTCCTTGAAGCCGTCGAGGTCGCAGAGGACGGCGGGCCGGGCGCCGCCGTGCGCGACCTCGTCGTGGATGCGCTCGTGCACCGCCGAGCGGTTCGGCAGGCCGGTGAGCGGGTCGTGGCCCGCGAGCACCGCGAGCTCGCCGAGCAGCCGCAGGCGCCGGAGGCTGTCGCCGGCGAGCGTCGCGAGGGTGGCCAGGTCGCGCGCGTCCGAGGCCGTGAAGGGGTCGTCGTCGCGCGGGGCGGCGACGAGCCACAGCGGCGGGGCGGCGTCCGGGACGACGGCCGACAGCCCGTCGGCGGGCGCCGCCGGCAGCACCTCGACGGCGGTCTGCAGCGCCTGGTGGCCGGCGCCGGTGACGACGCGCACGACCTCGTCGGGGTCGGCGGCCGTGTGCAGCCCGGAGGCCGCGGCGAACAGCGCGGCGGTGCGCTGGCGCGCCTCGTGCGCGCGCGCGAAGCCCTGCGAGGCGATGACGAACGCGCCGACCGGCACGACGACGAACAGCAGCGCCCAGGGCTCGTGGCGCAGCACGACGGCCCCGAGGTAGCCGAGCGCGGCGACGCCGCCCGAGCAGACCGCGACGTGGCCGAGGCTCTCGTCCCAGAGCGCGTCGCGCAGCGAGCCGCGCCCGAGCAGCGGCACCGCCGCGGCCGACAGCGCGTAGTCGACGAGGAAGTACGCGGTGGCCCCGAGCAGCGCGGCGACCAGCCCCCACGGGCCGGGCTCGGCCGCGCGCGGCACCGCCTCGGTGACGACGAGGACGGCGGTGAGGCCGGACAGCGTCGACAGGCCGGCGTTGTAGAGCCGGATCCACGGGCGCGACGACGTCTTGAGCTGGGCGAGCGCGCACCCGACCGCCCACACGAGCACGGCCGCGCCGGGCGCGGCGAAGGCGAGGAAGACGACGACGACCGAGTCGAGGCCGATCTCGATGCCGCGGCTCTGCCGCACGACGACGCCCGACCAGCGGGTGAGCACCGGCACGGCGAGCGCCGCCAGCCACCAGGCCGGCTCCTCGGGCGCGGCGGTGCCCGACAGCGCGACGCCGGCGACGGCGGCGAGCACGACGGCGACGAACCAGGCCCGGGCGCGCGGCGGCAACGGCGGGTGCGACACCGGACCTCCTCGCTGCATGCGCCGGAGCAGGGCGCCCCTGGTCCTTGTCGGCGCCTGCGCGCGGGAGTTGAGCCCGGACGGAGCAGCGGCTCCCGGGCCGTCTGCGCGGCGCTAGGCCACGACGCGGCCGCGCAGCACCACCCGGGCGGGCGACGCGAGCGCCCGCACGTCGCGGCGGGGGTCGTCGCGGCACACGACGAGGTCGGCGGGCGCGCCCTCCTGCAGGCCGGGGCGGCCGAGCCACGCGCGCGCGCCCCAGCAGGCGGCGTCGACGGCCGCGACGGGCGGGAGCCCCGCCCGGACGAGCTCGGCGACCTCGTCGGCGACGCGGCCGTGCGCGATGGTGCCGCCGGCGTCGGTGCCGGCGTAGAGCCGCACCCCCGCGTCGTGCGCGTCGCGGACGGCCGCGCGCCGCCCGGCGTGCAGGGCCCGCATGTGCGCCGCGTACACCGGGAACTTCGCCTCGGCCCGGTCGGCGATGCCGGGGAAGGTCTCGATGTTGACCAGCGTCGGCACGACCGCGACGCCCTGCTGGGCGAGGGCGGGGATCGTCCCGGCCCCCATGCCGGTGGCGTGCTCGACGCCGTCGAGGCCGGCGGCCAGCAGGTCGGGCAGCGCCACCTCGGAGAAGCAGTGGGCGGTGACGCGCGCGCCGGCGTCGTGCGCCGCGGCGACCGCCGCCCGCAGCGCGTCGAGCGGCCAGCACGGCGCCAGGTCGCCGAGGTCGCGGTCGAGCCAGTCGCCGACGAGCTTGACCCAGCCGTCACCGCGGGCCGCCTGGCGGCGCACCGCCTCGGCGAGGCCGTCCGGCTCGACCTCCTCGGCGTAGCCGCGCAGGTAGCGCCGGGGCCGGGCCAGGTGGCGCCCGGCACGCACGATCACGGGCAGGTCGTCGCGGTCGTCGACCCAGCGGGTGTCGGCGGCGCTGCCGGCGTCGCGCAGCAGCAGCGCCCCCGCGTCGCGGTCGGTCGTCGCCTGCGCCTCGGCGGTCGCCGCGTCGACCGCGCCCTCGGGGCCGAGGCCGACGTGGCAGTGCGCGTCGACGAGGCCGGGCAGCACCCAGCCGTCGAGCACGGCGTCGGCGCTCGCGGCCGGGCGCGTGAGGGTGAGCCGGCCGCCGACCGCCCACGCCTCGGGGCGCACGTCGTCGGGCCCGACGAGGACCGGGCCGCGCAGGTGCAGGACGTCCATGCGGCGCAGCGTGCCAGGCCCGGCGGCGGGCGCGGCGGCGGCCCGGGTCAGCCGGGCAGGCGCGGCAGGGCGAGGGCGAGCAGCGCGCGCCCGAGCCCCGGCAGCGGCGCCGGCGCGACGAGGGCGTTGTCGTCCAGGCCCACCTGCAGCACCCGCCCGTCGGGCCGCAGCAGCGTCACGGTGTGCCCGCGGCCCCCCTCGAACGGCTCGTCGAGCACGTGCTCGGCCAGCCCCGCCTCGCCGGGCGCGGAGCGCAGCGGCCCGTCGAACGTCGACACCGTGCGGCTGCGCAGGGTCACGCGGACGACGTCGCCCGAGGGCGCCTGCGGGTCGTACTCGCACTGGTCGGCGCCGACGCCGCCGGCCGGCTGGGGCGCGAAGGCGAGCGGGTAGCCGAACAGCCCCGCCACCTCCTCCGGGGTGAGCAGGGCGCAGGCGTCGACGCCCGGCAGGGCGGCCGACGGCAGCGGCGCGTACGACGGGCCCGCGGTGCTGGTGCGGCGCAGCCTGGCAGGGCCGGCCGGCGGGCGGGGCGCGTCAGCCCTGCGCGCGCGTCAGCCGTGCGACCTCGGCGCGCAGCGCGTCGACCTCGGCCTGCAGCGCGAGCAC
>CANKBT010000149.1 GCA_947479995.1 Frankiaceae bacterium
AGCGCCGACAGCGGGGCCGTCAGCGGGTCGGGCGCCGGCGTGCCGTACGCGACCTGCGGCGCGGGGGCGGCGGGCGGCGCGGGCGCGGCGACCGGCACCGGCGGGGCGGGCGGGGCGGGCGCGGGGCGCAGGTCGAGGTAGCACTGCGTGCACCAGGTCACCTGGCCGCGCAGGCCGGCGCCGCAGCGGGGGCAGCTCGGGGCAGCGAGCAGGTCGGGCTCCACGTCCTGCGGATCGGCCGGCCCGGCCCCGTCCTTGAGCCCTGCCCCGGCCCTGGTTCGGCGGTGACCGCCCGCGCCGCGGCGCGCGGTTGTAGCGTCGGTCACGTCTCGCCGTCGACCGCTGGAGCCCTCGTGCAGGAGTACTCGACCCCGACCGTCCTGGAGATCCCGGACGACGCGTCCCTCCTCGACGCCGTCGCGCGCAACGCGCAGTCCGACCCGGACAGCGTGGTGTTCACCCGGCGGGTCGACGGGCGCTGGGCGCCGGTCACCGCCAAGGAGTTCGCGACCGAGGTGGCGGCCCTGGCCGCCGGCCTCGTCGCCGCGGGCGTGCAGGCCGGCGACCGCGTCGGCCTCATGAGCAAGACGCGCTACGAGTGGACGCTCTGCGACTACGCGATCTGGACCGCCGGCGCCGTCACCGTGCCGATCTACGAGACGTCCTCGGCCGAGCAGGTGCAGTGGAACCTCGGCGACTCGGGCGCCGTCGCGGTGATCCTCGAGTCCCCCGCCCACCAGGCGACGTACGACGAGGTGGCGGGGCAGCTGCCCGACGTCACGACGGTGGTGCAGATCGACGCCGGCGGGCTCGAGGAGCTCGCGGCGTCCGGCCGCGACGTGCCGGAGTCGGCGCTCGCCGAGCGCCGCACGACCCTCGGCGTCGACAGCCTCGCGACGATCATCTACACCTCGGGCACGACCGGCCGCCCCAAGGGCTGCGAGCTCACCCACGGCAACCTGCTCGGCACCGGCCGCTCGGCCAGCATCGTGCTGCCCGAGCTGTTCAACGACCAGGGCTCGACGCTGCTGTTCCTGCCGCTCGCCCACGTCTTCGCCCGGCTCATCCAGACCGCCTGCGTCGAGAGCCGCGCGCGCATGGGCCACAGCGCCGACATCAAGAACCTGCTCGCCGACCTCGGCACCTTCAAGCCGACGTTCCTGCTGTCGGTGCCGCGCGTGTTCGAGAAGGTCTACAACGGCAGCAAGCAGAAGGCCCACGGCGACGGCAAGGGCAAGGTCTTCGACGCCGCGGAGGCCACCGCCATCGCCTACAGCGAGGCGCTCGAGAAGGGCCGCGTCAGCCCGGTCCTCAAGGCCAAGCACGCGGTCTTCGACAAGCTCGTCTACTCCAAGCTGCGGGCCGCCATGGGCGGGCAGGTCGCCTGGGCCGTCTCCGGCGGCGCGCCGCTCGGCGCCCGCCTCGGCCACTTCTTCCGCGGCATCGGCGTGACGATCCTCGAGGGCTGGGGCCTGTCGGAGACGACGGCCGCGGGCTCGGTCAACACGCCGGCCAACATCAAGATCGGCACCGTCGGCCGCCCGTCGCCCGGCGTGACGATCCGCATCGCCGACGACGGCGAGATCCTCATGGCCGGCGAGAACGTCTACCGCGGCTACTGGCACAACCCGACCGCGACCGCCGAGACGGTCCGCGACGGGTGGTTCCACACCGGCGACATCGGCGAGCTCGACGACGAGGGCTTCCTGAAGATCACCGGCCGCAAGAAGGAGCTCATCGTCACCGCCGGCGGCAAGAACGTCGCCCCGGCCGTGCTCGAGGACCGCCTGCGCGCGCACCCGCTCGTCAGCCAGTGCATGGTCGTCGGCGACCAGAAGCCCTACATCGCCTGCCTCATCACCCTCGACGCCGAGGCCGTCGGCCCCTGGCTCAAGGGCAAGGGCCGCGACGAGGGCACCCCGGTCGCCGACCTGGTCGACGACGCCGAGCTGCGCGCCGAGCTGCAGGGCGCGGTCGACGAGGCCAACAAGGCCGTGTCCAAGGCCGAGGCCATCCGCAAGTTCGAGGTCCTGCCGGTCGACTGGACCGAGGAGGGCGGGCAGATGACGCCGTCGCTGAAGCTCAAGCGCTCGGTCGTCATGAAGGAGTTCAGCGCCGAGGTCGAGGCGCTGTACGCCTAGGCCCGCCGCCGCCGCCCCCGCGCTGCTACAGCCGACTGCCCCCGGCTGCCGAGGCACCTGACGTGAGCCCTGCCGAGCCCGTCCTCGTCGCCGAGGGCCTGGTGGTCGACTTCGGGTCCGTCCGGGCCGTCGCCGGCTTCGACCTGTCAGTCGGGGCCGGCAGCTCGGTGGCGCTCGTCGGGCGCAACGGCGCCGGCAAGAGCACGACGATGCGGGTGCTCGGCGGCGTGCTGCCGGCGACCGCCGGCACCGTGCGGGTGGCGGGCGTCGACGCCGCCGACGACCCGGCCGGCGTGCGCGCGGTCGTCGGCTACTGCCCCGACGTCGGCGGGCTGGTGCCGCGCGCGACGCCGTGGGAGCACCTGCAGCTCGCGGCCCGGCTGCGCGGCATGCCCGACGGCTGGCAGGACCGCGCGGCCGAGCTGCTGCACCGCTTCGACCTCAGCGCGGCGGCCGACCGCATCACGTCCGGCTTCTCGCACGGCATGGGCCGGCGGCTGTCGGTGCTGCTCGCCGCCTTCCACGAGCCGCGCCTGCTGCTGCTCGACGAGCCCTTCGACGGCGTCGACCCGCTGGGCGTCGACGTCACGCTCGAGGTGGTCGCCGAGGCGCGGGCCGGCGGGGCGGCGGTGCTGGTGAGCACGCACCTGCTGCACCTGGCGGTGCAGGCCTGCGACGAGGCGGTCGTGCTCAAGGGCGGCGTCGTCGTCGGCGCGTCGCCGGCCGCCGAGCTCACCGGCGCGCAGGGCGACGACCGCTACCGCGCCCTCATCGCGTGACCGCGTGACCGCGTGACCGGGGTGGCCGCGCCGGCCCTGCCGTCCGCGCGGGCGCAGGCGCGGGCGCTGCTGCTGCTGCGCTGGCAGATGGTGCGCACCCCGGGCGTGAAGCTCGCGGCGGTCGTCGTGCTCTGCCTGCTGCTGCTCCTGCTGCAGGCCGTGCTCAGCAGCGCCGGCAGCCTCGAGCAGCCGGCGCTCGAGACGGCGGTCGCCCTGGCGCCCGAGGCGTTCCTCGGCTTCGGGGCGCTCGCGCTCATCGCCCCGCTCACCGCGGGCGGCGGCACGCAGGTGGTCGCCCCCGAGCACCTCGTCGCCTTCCCGGTGCGGGCCTCGACGCACTTCGTCGGCGGCCTCGTGCTCGCCCCGGCCAACCTGGTGTGGGCGGCGCAGCTGCTCGTCATCGCGGCCATGACCGCCTACCTCACGCTCGCGGGCGGCACGGCCCTCGGGCTGGTCACCTCCGCGGCCTACGTGCTGCTCACCACCGTGGTTGGCCAGGCGCTGGCCTGGACGCTCACCGGCGTGCGCGCCACGCGCACGGGGCGCCGCGCGGTGCTCGTGCTCAGCCTGGCCGCCGCTGCCGCCGTCGTCGCCGTCGTGCGCAGCGGCCGCGGCGGCGACGTGCTCGACGCCAGCCCGACCCTCCACGTCGTGCAGGCCGTCGTCGCCGCCGGCACCGGCGACCTCGCGCGGTGGGGCACGACGACCGGCCTGCTGCTGGCCGGCTCGGTCGTCGGGCTGGCGCTCGGCGCACGCGCCTGCAGCTGGGCCCTGGCCCGGCCGGGCGACGCCGGCGGCCGGGCCGAGAGCGTCGGCGTGCGCCGCCGGGCGCCCCGCCGCAGCGCCCTCGCCGAGCTGGTGGCGGTCGACCGCGCCAGCGTGTGGCGGGCGCCGGCGCTGCGGCGCGGCGGCCTGGTGCTCGCGGTGCTGCCGGGCGTCGCCGCCGCCGGCGCGCAGGTGCCGTGGGAGTCGCTCGTCGTGCTGCCCGGGCTGGTCGCGTCGGGCGCCGGGCTGCTGTTCGGCGTCAACGCCTTCTCCCTCGACGGCCCCGGCGCCCTGTGGCTGGCCTCGCTGCCGGTGCGCCCCCGCACCGCCCTCGCCGCCAAGGTGCTCGTGCTGGCCGAGACCGTGCTCGGCGCCGTCCTGCTCGCGGTGGTCGTCGGCTCGCTGCGCAGCCCCGGGGCGCCCGAGCCCGCGGTGGTCGTCGCCATCGCCTGCGGCGTCGTCGGCAGCACCGCGCTCGTGCTCGCCGGCTGCCTGTCGCTGTCGGTGCGCCACCCGCACCGCGCCGACCTGCGCGGCCCGCGCGACGCCGTCGCCCCGCCCGGCGCCCTCGTCGTCGCCTCGGTGCGCCTCGCGCTCCCCTGCGCCGTCCTCGGCATCGTGCTCGAGGGCCTGGCCGCCACCGGCCTCGCCTGGCTCCCGCTCGCGCTGCTGGCCCCGGTGCTCGCGGTCAGCGCGCTCGTCGCCGTGCGCGCGGTGCGCGCCTGGGACGCCCCCGTCGTGCGCGCGCGCGTCGTGCAGGCGGTCGCGCAGGGCTGAGCGCCCGGTCGGGTCAGCCGGCGAGCAGTGCGCGCCAGCGGCGGGCGAGCACGTCCCACCGCCACGAGGCCTCGACCCAGCGGCGCCCCTGCTCCCCCACGGCACGCGCGGCGTCGGGGTCGGCGAGCAGGGCGGCGACGCGGTCGGCGACCTCGTGCACGGCGGTGCCGTCGACGACGTGGCCGGTGCGGCCGTCGAGCACCGCGTCGGGCGAGCCGCCGGAGCGCCCGGCGACGACGGGCAGCCCGGTGGCCGACGCCTCGAGGAAGACGATGCCGAGGCCCTCGACCTCGAGGCCGCGCCGGCGGGTGCGGCACGGCATGGCGAACACGTCGCCCGCGTCGTAGTGCGCCGGCAGCTCGGCCCACGGCACCGAGCCGGTGAGCACGACGTCGTCGGCGACGCCCTGCTCGACGGCGAGGCGCTGCAGCCGCGGCGCGTCCGGGCCGCCGCCGACGAGCAGCAGCGCCGCGCCGGGCACGCGCGCCTGCACCGACGGCAGCGCGCGGATGAGCACGTCCTGGCCCTTGCGGGGCACCAGGCGCGAGACGCACACGACGACCGGGCGGTCCGACAGCCCGTGCCGGGCCCGCACCTCGGCGCCGCCGCTGCCGGCGCGGAAGACCGACGTGTCGACGCCGCTCGGCAGCTGCGCGAGCGTCGCGGCCGGGCCGAGGGCGGGGCGCAGCCGGGCGAGCGTGTAGTCGCCGAGGTAGGTGACGACGTCGTTCGTCGTGCCGATGCGCCGCAGCACCTGCCGGCTGCCGGGCAGCATCGCCCAGCCGACCTCGTGCCCGTGGGTGCTGGCGACCGCGCGGTCGAGCCCGAGCGGCCGCGCGAGCAGGCCGAGCGGCGCGGCGGCGCCGAACCAGACGCGGTCGCAGCCCTCGGCGCGCGCGACCTCGCGGGCGCGCCGCAGCACGTCCGGCACCGGCAGCAGCAGCGTGCCGGGGTGCCGCACGACCGGGTGCGGGAAGTCGCGGTCGTGGGCGTCCGCCCCCTTCCAGGCCGGGGCGTAGACGACGACCTCGCCGTCGGGCTGGCGGCCGGCGAGCTCCCCGACGTACGCCTGGATGCCGCCGGGGCGCGGCGGGAAGTCGTTGGTGACCACGAGGGTCCTCACCGCTGCTGCTCCTGCCAGGCGCGCGCGAAGGCGAGCCGCTCGGGGGCGGACGGGTGGGTGCTGAACAGCGCGACCTCGAGCGGCGAGGGCCGCAGCTCGGAGACGTTGGTGAGCGCCAGGCGGCGGAAGCCGGCGACGAAGGTCTCGACGTCGCCGGTCGTCTCGAGGCTGGCGAGGTCGGCGCGCTGCTCGAGCTGGCGCGAGACGGCGTTGACCGCCGGGCTGACGAGCAGCCCGCCGAAGGCGACCAGCGCCAGGGCGAGCGGCACGGCGCGCGGGTCGCCGGGGCCGTCCGCGCCGGCGCGGCGCAGCAGCCGCGGGCTGGCCAGCAGCACCGCGAGCACGCAGACGCCCGCCGCCCCGCCGAGGGCGCCGAGCACCGTGCCGACCACCACGTCGTCGTTCGCCGCGTGGCCGAGCTCGTGCGCGACGACCAGGCGCACCTCGGCGGGCGTCGACTGCGCGAGCAGCGTGTCGTACAGGACGATGCGGCGCGTCGAGCCGAAGCCGCTCACGTACGCGTTGAGCGCGGTCGTGCGGCGCGAGGCGTCGGCGACGAGCACGTCGGACGCGGGCACGCCCTCCTCGCGGGCGAGGGCGAGCAGGTCGTCGCGCAGCGCCCCGGCTGGCAGCGGCGTGAACTCGTTGAACACCGGCTCCACGACGACCGGGTAGAGGAACGAGCCGGCGGCGGCGAGCGCGGCGACCGCCCCGGCGCCCCACGCCCACCAGGTGCGCGGCGCGCGGCGCGCGACCGCGACGACGACGAGCAGCACCAGCGCGGTGACCAGCGCCGAGACGGCGAGCGACTTCGCGACGTCGACCGCCCAGGTGCCCCAGGTGCGCGTCGACAGCCCGGCGTCGCGGCGGACGGCCTCGACCCGCGCCGACAGCGGCAGCGTCGCCAGCCGGCCGACGACCGCCAGCGCCGCGGTGCCGAGCAGCACCTGCCACGCCCAGCCGCCGCCGAGCGGGCGGGCGACCGCGGTGACCAGGCGGCTGCCGAGGCGGGTCAGCCCCAGCACGCCCGAGACGACCAGCCCGAGCACGAGCGAGGCGTACGCCGGGGGCTCGACCGCCGCGGCGAAGGTGGCCGCCCGCTGCTGCTCGGCGGACGTGAAGTCGCGGCCGACGTCGACGACCGGGTCGGCACCCGGCAGCACGTCGAGCGGCACGAGCAGCGCGGCGAGCACCACGACGAGCACCAGCAGGGCGCCGGCGGCCAGCGCGGGCGCGCGGCGCGGCGGCGGTGCGACAGCCGGCGGGCCGGTGGGCGGCGCGGGGGCCGGCGGGGCGTCGCGCGGCGGTGTCTCCCGTCCCGGCTCCGGCACCCCGCCAGCCTAGGCGCGGGCGCGCGCCCCGCACGTCCGCCGCGCGGCGGCGCCGGTGCGTCAGCGCAGGCGGGCCAGGGCGGCGTCGGCGGCGCGCAGGGCGGCCGACTGCCGCTGCGAGGCCTCGCGCAGCCCGGTGTCGGCGGCCGCCAGCAGCGCGCGGGCCTCCTCCAGCCCCGGCCGGGCGGCGGCGCTCAGCACGGCGTAGGCGTCGGCCGCCTCGTCGACGTCGCGGTACGACCCGGCGGCCCGGCGCTCGACCCACGTCGCCACGGCGCCCTCGACGCCCGTCGTCGCCGCCGCCCCGTCGAGCGCGGCGGCACGCAGGGCGTCGGCCGCACCGGCCTCGGCGCGGCCCGCGGCGACGACCTCGTCGAGCGCGCCGCGCTGGTCGCCGCCGAGGCCGGCACCGCCGGCAGCGCCGGCCAGGCCGTCGAGCGCGCCGCGGTAGGCGGTGAGCAGCCCCGGCAGCGCGTCGCGCGCGGTGGCCGCGGCCGCGAG
>CANKBT010000150.1 GCA_947479995.1 Frankiaceae bacterium
GCCCGCCCCCAGCGCCACCCGGATGCGCGCTCCAGACGGGTGCGCGGCGCGCCGACGACAGGGGCATGCCCGAGACCCCCCTCGAGCCGGACGTCGACCGGCGGGCCCTGCTCCGCCTCGCGCTGTCCGGCTCCGCCGCCGCGGCCGCCCTGGCCGTCGCGGGCAGCGCTCCCGCGGCCGCCGCCCCCGGTCGCGCGCCCGTGCTGCCCCGCCCGAAGAGCCGCCCCCCGGCCAAGCCGGTGCGGGTCGGCAGCGCCCCGGCGCCCGCCCCCGCCGCGACCGCGACGACGACGGCCCCCGCCGCACCCACGGTCCCCGCGCCGCGCGCGGCCGCCACCGCCGCCGAGCCGACCCGCGCCCCGGTGCTCGACGGCGACAGGCTGCGCGGCACCCGGCCGATCACCCGCCTGGGGACCCCCGGCCTGCCGACCGACGCGGCGTTCGCGCTGCACCTCGTGCGCCGCACGACGTACGGGCCGACGCCCGAGCTGCTCGCCGAGGTGACCGCCCTCGGCCCGCAGGCCTGGCTCGACCGCCAGCTCGACCCGGCCTCGCTGCCGGACACCGCCTGCGAGGCCTACCTCGGCCGCCTCCCGCTGGCGCGCGCCACCGCGCCGGAGGTGTGGGCGACGACCGGCCAGGGGTCGTGGGACGCGACGCTGCAGGTGCAGCGGGCGACGCTCGCGCGCCAGCTCTGGTCGACCCGGCAGCTGCAGGAGGTGATGGTCGAGTTCTGGTCGAACCACCTCAACATCACGGCGCCCGGCGGCGAGGCGTGGGCGACCAAGCCGACCGACGACCGCGAGGTCGTGCGCCGCCACGCGCTGGGGCGCTTCGACGACATGCTCGCCGCGTCGGTGACGAGCCCCGCGATGCTGCTCTACCTCGACAACGCCGAGAGCCGCGGCAGCGCGCCGAACGAGAACTACGCGCGCGAGCTGCTCGAGCTGCACACCGTCGGCGTCGACGGCGGCTACGGCCGCGCCGACATCCTCGCCGTCGCGCGCGCGGTGAGCGGCCTGTCGGTCTGGAACCCGTGGAACGGCGGCACGGCCGCCACCTACGGCCTGCTGCGCTACCGCAGCGACTGGCACTACACCGGCGCGCTCACCGCGCTCGGCTGGTCGCACCCGAACGCCGACCGCGCGGGCGGCGTCGCCGTCGCGCAGTCGCTCGTGCGCCACCTCGCGCTGCTGCCGGCGACCGCCCGGCGGATCGCGTCGAAGCTCGCCGTGCGCTTCGTCAGCGACACGCCGCCGCCCGCGCTCGTCGACCGGCTCGCCGACGTCTACCTGCGCGCCGGCAGCGCGGTCGTGCCGGTGCTGCGCGAGCTGTTCGCCTCGCCGGAGTTCGCCGCGTCGGTCGGCGCGAAGACCCGCCGCCCCGGCGAGCAGCTCACGGCCGCCGTCCGGCAGCTCGGCCTCGTGCCCGACCCGGCGTCGACGAGCACCGACGCCGTGCAGGGCTGGTGCTGGGCGCTCGGCGACCTCGGCCACGCCCCGCTCGGCTGGCACCCGCCCAACGGCTACCCCGACGTCGCCGGCGCCTGGAACGGCACCGGCACCCGCCTCGGCGTGTGGAACCTGCACGTCGCGCTGACGCAGGGCTGGTGGAAGGGCGGGCTCACCACGCCCGCGCTCGCCGCGCACCTGCTGCCGACGCCCCGGCCCACCACGCGCGCCGCCCTCGTCGACGCGCTCGTCGCCCGCCTGCTGCCCGGCCACGACCTGCCCGCGGCGCACCGCGCGGCGCTCGTCGGCCTGCTCGGCGCCCCCGGCCCGGTGCAGGGCGGCGACACCTCCTGGCTGCTGCCCGTCCTGGTCGCGGCCGTCCTCGACAGCCCGTACGGGAGCGTCCGATGACCGACTGCGACGACTGCACCGGCCTGTCGCGCCGCCGCTTCCTGCAGGGCGTCGGCGCCTCGGCCGCGGCCGCGGCGGCGCTGCCGCTGCTGTCGAGCCAGGCCGCGTACGCCGCCGACCCGGCGTGGTCCGGCCCCGTGCTGGTCGTGCTGTCGCTGCGCGGCGGCATGGACGGCCTCAGCGTCGTGGCGCCCGTCGGCGACCCCGACTACGCGCGCCGCCGCCCGGGCATCGCCGTGCCCTCGAGCGCGGCGCTCGCCACCGGCGACCGGCTGTTCGGCCTGCACCCCGCGCTCGCGCCGCTGCTGCCGCTGTGGCAGCGCGGGCAGATGGCCGCCGTGCACGCCGTCGGCACGCCCGACGGCAGCCGCAGCCACTTCCGCGCGACCGAGGAGCTCGAGCGCGCGGCGCCCGGCACCACGCTGCGCACCGGCTGGCTCAACCGCGTGCTCGGCGTCGCCGGCACCGGCACCGCCTTCCAGGCGGTGCACCTCGGCTCGGGGGTGCCCGCGCAGCTGCTCGCCGGCCCGGCGCCGGCGCTGGCCACCCGCTCGCTCAGCGGCTTCAGCCTGCAGGCGGCGGACTGGGTCAAGACCCTGCCCGCCACCGTCCGCGCGCTGCACACCGGCACGACGCTGCCGACCGCCGCACCCGCGCTGCACACCCTCGGCGCGCTCGACACCGCCGCCTCGGTGCGGGCGGCCGCCGGCGGTCCGCGCAACGGCGCGGTCTACCCGGCCGAGAGCGCGCTCGGCGCGGCGCTCGCCGACGCCGCCGTGCTCGTGCGCGCCGGCAACGGCCTGCAGGCGCTGACCGTCGACGTCGGCGACTGGGACATGCACAACGCGCTCGGCCGCGGCGGCACCGGCTGGATGGCCGACAAGCTCACCGACCTCGCCCAGGCGCTGTCGGCCTTCGCCACCGACCTCGGCGCCGACTTCGCGCGGGTCAACGTCGTCACCGTCAGCGAGTTCGGCCGCCGCGTCACGGAGAACGGCTCGGGCGGCGTCGACCACGGCCACGGCAACGCCGTGCTGCTGCTCGGCGGCGGCCTCGCCGGCGGGCGCGTGCACGGCCGCTGGCCCGGGCTCGCCGACGCCGCGCTCGACCACGGCGACCTGGCCGGCACGACCGACTACCGGGACGTGCTCGCCGAGCTGCTCGTGCGGCGCCTGGGCCTGCCGGCCGCCCAGCTGTCGCAGGTCTTCCCCGGCCTGGTGCACGCCCCGCTGGGCGTCGTCGCCTAGCCGCCGGGCACAGTCGCGTCGTGGAGACGACGCGACTGGGCAGCAGCGGCCTCGAGGTGTCGAGGGTGACCCTCGGCTGCATGAGCTACGGCGTGCCCGACCGGGGCACCCACCCGTGGTCGCTGCCCGAGGACGAGGCGCGCCCCTTCCTCGCGCGCCCTCGAGCTCGGGATCACGTGCTTCGACACCGCGAACGTCTACTCCGACGGCACCAGCGAGGAGATCCTCGGCCGCGCGCTGCGCGACCTCGCGCGGCGCGAGGAGGTCGTCATCGCGACCAAGGTGCACGGCCGCATGCGCCCCGGCCCGAACGGCGCCGGCCTGTCGCGCGCGGCGATCATGCACGAGGTCGACGCCAGCCTGCGCCGGCTCGGCGTCGACCACGTCGACCTCTACCAGGTGCACCGCTTCGACCCGCACACGCCGGTCGAGGAGACGATGGAGGCGCTCCACGACGTGGTGAAGGCGGGCAAGGCCCGCTACCTCGGCGCGTCGTCGATGTGGGCGTGGCAGTTCCAGCGGATGCAGCACGTCGCCGAGACGCACGGCTGGACGCGCTTCGTCTCGATGCAGGACCACTACAACCTGCTCCAGCGCGAGGAGGAGCGGGAGATGCTGCCGCTCTGCGCCGCGGACGGCGTCGGCGTGCTGCCGTGGAGCCCGCTCGCGCGCGGCCGGCTCACCCGCGACTGGGACACCGCCACCGCGCGCACCGAGACCGACGCCTTCGGCAGCACCCTGTACGTCGAGGGCGACCGCGAGGTCGTCGAGGCGGTCGCGCGCATCGCCGCCGACCGCGGCGTGCCGCGGGCGCAGGTCGCGCTGGCGTGGCTGCTGTCCAAGCCGGTGGTGACCTCGCCGGTCGTCGGCGCCACCCGGCTGGAGCACCTCGACGACGCGGTCGCCGCGACGCGCCTGCAGCTCACCGACGACGAGGTCGCCGCGCTCGAGGCGCCGTACCGCCCGCACGCGGTGGCGGGGTTCGCCTAGCGGCTCAGGCCCACGACGGCGCCGGCCCGCCGAGGCGGTGCCGGGCGGCCTCCTCGGCCGGGCTGTGCGGGCCGAGCGCGAGGCGCAGCCCGCGCAGCTGCACGCGCGTCAGCCGCAGCGACGCGCGGTCGGCGGCCGACCAGTCACCGCGGCCCGGCGCGCCGGTGAAGGGCGCGATCGTCGGCGAGACGAGCAGCCCCGCGGTGCGGGCGAGACCGGCGTAGAAGACCTGCTCGGCGCGGCCGAGGCCCGGCGGCGCCTGCAGGAAGCGGCGCACGTGGTCCGGCACCGGCGTGAGCACCGGCCCGTACGCCCGCAGCGCCTCGGCGAGCCCGGCCTCGTCGACGGGCAGGTCGGTCGCGCCGAGCCGCTCGGCCGACAGCGCCCACTGGCGCACGTACGCGTCGGGCCAGCGCCGGCCGAAGCGGCGCGCGAGGTCCGAGCCGACGTGCTGCTGCGCGGCGAGGAAGGCGTCGGTGAAGGCGAGGTGCACCCAGCGCAGCAGGTCGGGGTCGGAGGCGGAGTACGCCAGGCCGCGGCGCGTCGTGCCGCGCACCCGCACGTGCATGCCGCGCACGCGGGCCGACTCGCGCTCGGCCAGCTCGTCGGAGCCGAAGGTCGTGACGACCAGCCAGCGGGCGGTGCCGGCCAGGCGCTTCCACGGGTCGTCGCGGAAGGCCGAGTGGCGCTGCACGCCGGCGAGGGCCTGCGGGTGCGCGCTCTGCCCGAGCAGGGCGACGACGCCGCCGACGAGCGTCGACAGCTCGCCGTGCACCCGCCAGACGACGCCGTCGGGCTCGAACCAGCCGGGGCCGTCGCCGACCGTGGCGATCTCGCGCACCCAGTCGGGCGCGCCGGTGGGGTCGCCCGAGACGCGCGCGCGGAAGACCGAGCGGGCGCGTTCGGGCAGGGAGGTCACGGCCACGGCTCAGCCTCCCTCAGGCGGGCGCGCCGTGCCGCCCGGCGCCGCCGACGAAGCGGGCGGCGCCCGCGAGCGTCTCGGTGCGCAGCGCCGCCTGCCCGTGCGCGAACTCCTGCGCGAGCGCCTCGGCCTCGCCGAGCCCCTCGGCGTCGAGCAGCGACTGCCGGTCGCTGCGCAGGCAGGTCTGGGGCAGCGCCGCCAGCTGCGCGGCGAGCGCCTGCGCCTCGGCGAGCGCCGCGCCGGCGGGCACCACGCGGTGCGCCAGGCCGATGGCGAGCGCCTCCGCGGCGTCGACGGGCCGGCCGGTGAGCACGAGGTCCATCGCGCGGCTGGCGCCGACGAGCCGGGGGAGCCGCACGGTGCCGCCGTCGACCAGCGGCACCCCCCAGCGGCGGCAGAAGACGCCGAAGACCGCCGTCTCGCTCGCGACGCGCAGGTCGGCCCAGAGCGCGAGCTCGAGGCCGCCGGCGACCGCGTGCCCCTCGACGGCGGCGACCACCGGCTTGGACAGCCGCAGCCGGGTCGGGCCCATCGGGCCGTCGCCGTCCGGGTCGAGCCGGTTGCCGTCGGGGGTGCCGACGGCGGTGAGGTCGGCGCCGGCGCAGAACGTGCCGCCCTCGCCGTGCAGCACCGCCACCGCCGCGGTGTCGTCGGCGTCGAAGGCGCGGAACGCCTCCGCCAGCGCCGCGGCCGTCGGGCCGTCGACGGCGTTGCGCCGCGCGGGCCGGTGCAGCAGCACCGTCGTGACGGGCCCGTCGCGCTCGACCCGCACGGCGTCCACGGTCAGCCCCGGGGGGCGAACAGCTCGAGCGCGATCCCGTCGGGGTCGCGGAACTCGAGGATCCAGCCGGTGCCGAGGTCCTTGACCTGCTCGTGCGGGGCGCCGAGCGCGTCGAGGGCCTCGGCGGCGGCGTCGAGCTCGGCGCGCGAGGAGACCTGCAGGGCGAGGTGGTCCAGGCCGACGCGGTCCTCGTCGAAGCCGTCGCTCTCGGGCGCGACGGGGCGCAGGCCGAACAGGCCGCCCGGCCACGCGTAGATGAGCCCGCCGAACAGGAAGCCCAGCTGCTCCCTCGTCGCGTCGTCGGCGCCGTCGGGCACCTCGTACGCGACCTCCCAGCCGAACAGCGCGTCGTAGAAGGCCCGGGAGCGGGCCAGGTCGCGGACGGTGAGGCGGACGTGGGCGAAGCCGGTCACGGGGACGGTCGAGGTCATGGGCGGCCCCTGCCCCGTGACCGGCGGCCGCACGCCTCAGCCCGCGAGCACCCCGGCCTCGCGCGCGGCCCAGTCCTCGAGCGGGGTCGCCGGCCGGCCGAGGGCCTGCTGGACGCCGTCGGACACGTGGGCGTCCCGGCCCTCGCGGATGGCGGTGAGCAGGGCCGCGAGCAGGTGGCCGTACTCCTCCGGGAGCCCGCCCGCGACCGCGCCGGCGCGCCAGTCGTCGACCGGCACGTCGACGTGCCGCACCTCGCGCCCGGCGTACGGGGTGAGCACGGCCGCCGCCTGCGCGAAGGTCAGGGCGACGGGCCCCGACAGGTCGTAGGTGCGCCCGGCGTGCCCGTCCTGCGTGAGCGCGGCCGCCGCCACGGCGGCGATGTCGTCGGCGTCGATGAACGGGTGCGCGCCGTCGCCGGTCGGCGCGACGAGGGCGCCCTCGGCGCGGATGCCCGGCACGAAGAACGACTCGGTGAAGTTCTGCGCGAACCACGAGGGGCGCAGCACGGTGACGCCGACGTCGCCGGCCGCCGACCGCACGGCGTCGATGACGCCGGTCAAGGGGTCGGGCACGGACGGGTCGGCCGGGCCGCGGGCCGACAGCAGCACGAGCCGCTCGACGCCGGCACCGACGGCGCGCCGGGTCAGCGCGGCCAGCTGGTCGGCGTAGTCGAGGCGCAGCGCGGGCGGCACGAGGTAGGCGCCACGGGCGCCGGCGAGCGCCGCGTCGTGCGTCGACGGGTCGTCCCAGTCGAAGCGGACGGGCTCGACGCCGGGCGCGGCGGGGCCGGGCGTGCGCGCCGCCGGGCGGGCCGTGGCGCCGGCGGCGGTGAGGTGGCGGACGAGGCGGGTGCCGGTCTTGCCGGTGCCGCCGAGGACGAGGTGGGTGTCGGTCATGGCGGCAGTCCACACCCGACGCGTGCGACGACCAATGCCCGAGAGGCGCTCGTCGATGCGTGATCGTCTACGCTCGCGGGCGTGGACGTGCTGACGGACGTGCTGGGCCGGGCCCGCGCCTCGGGCTCGCTGTTCGCCGCGTCACGGCTGCACGGCACCTGGGGGCTGGCCTTCGCCGCCGACGCGGTGCCGCTGTCCGTGCACGCCGTCCTCACCGGCGAGGCGTGGTGCCGCGCCGGGCGCGCCGCGCCGGTGCGCGTGCCCGC
>CANKBT010000151.1 GCA_947479995.1 Frankiaceae bacterium
CACCTCGACGCCGCGGGCGTCGTCGCGCGCCACGCCGAGCTCGTCGTCGCCCCCGACGGCACGCAGGTCGAGGTCCGCGACCTCGGGAGCGCGGCCGGCACCCGCGTCGACGGCGTGCCGCGCTCGCGCTGGCCGCTCACCGACGGCTCCCGCCTGCAGCTCGGCGAGGCGCTGCTCGTGCTGCGCGTCGACCCGCTGCCGACCGAGGGCCGGCAGGGCGGCGGTCCCGAGCCGGACGACGTGCAGGGCGACGAGGAGCAGGGCTCGACGACCGGCACCCCCGTCGGCCCCGGCCCGGTCGCCGCCGGCGTGCGGCGCACGCCCAACGCGCTGTGGCTCGCGGTCGCGCTCATCCTGGCCGGCGTCGTGCTCGTCGGGCTGGCCGTCGCGCTGCTCGACGGCTCGGCGACGGCCGCGGTCGGGTGCCTCGTCGCCGGCGTCGTGCTCGGCACGGCCGGCCTCGCGCAGGCCTACCGCGGGCGCATCTTCGAGGACGTCAGCTGACCTCGACGAGGGCGTCGCGACGCGCGACCACCTCGCCGACGACCGGGTGCCCCGGCACCTCGCCGACGACCAGCAGGCCGCCGCTCGTCTGCGCGTCGGCGAGCAGCAGCAGCTCGTCCTCCGCGACGCGCGCCGCGAGGTGCGGCCGCACCCAGTCGAGGTTGCGCCGGCTCCCGCCCGGCACGAAGCCCTCGGCGAACGAGCTCCGCGCACCGTCCAGGTAGGGCACCGCCGCGCTGTCGAGCACCGCGGTGGTGCCGCTCGCGCGCATCATCTTGAGCAGGTGGCCGAGCAGCCCGAAGCCGGTCACGTCGGTCGCGGCGCGCGCCCCGGCGGCGACCGCCGCCTCCGACGCGGCGCGGTTGAGCGAGGCCATCGAGGCAACCGCGTGGTCGAACACCTCGCCGGTCGCCTTGTGCCGGTTGTTGAGCACGCCGACGCCCAGCGGCTTGGTGAGCGTGAGCGGCAGGCCGGCCGTCGCCGCGTCGTTGCGCAGCAGCCGGTCGGGGTGCACCAGGCCGGTCACCGCCATGCCGTACGTCGGCTCCGGCCCGTCGATGCTGTGCCCCCCGGCGACGTGGCAGCCGGCCTCGCGCGCGACGTCGACGCCGCCGCGCAGCACCTCCGCGAGCAGCTCCATCGGCAGGCGCTCGCGCGGCCAGGCGACGAGGTTGACGCCGACGACCGGCCGGCCGCCCATCGCGTAGACGTCGGACAGCGCGTTCGCGACGGCGATCCGCCCCCAGTCGTACGCGCTGTCGACGACGGGCGTGAAGAAGTCGGCCGTCGCGACGGTCGCGAGGTCGTCGGCGATCCGCACGACCGCCGCGTCGTCGCCGTCGTCGAGGCCGACGAGCAGGTCCGGCGACGCCGGCCCGAGCAGGCCGCGCACGACGTCCTCGAGCTCGCCGGGCGGGATCTTGCAGGCGCACCCGCCACCGGCGGCGTAGCTCGTCAAGCGCATGCACCGACGCTACGTGCGGTACGACCGCAGCATGAGACGGGGCTTCGGCGTGGACGTGGGCGGCAGCGGCATCAAGGGCGCCCCGGTCGACCTCGACACCGGCGCGCTGCTCGCCGAGCGCGTGCGCAGCCCGACGCCGCAGCCCGCGACGCCCGGGGCCGTCGCCCGCGTCGTCGGCGAGGTCATCGGGCCGTACGACGGGGTCGTCGGCATGACGCTGCCGGCCGTCGTGCAGGGCGGTGTCGCGCGCACCGCGGCCAACATCGACCCGTCGTGGGTCGGCACCGACGTCGCCGGCCTCGTGCACCAGGTGACCGGCCGGCGCGCGGTCGTCGTCAACGACGCCGACGCCGCCGGTGTCGCCGAGGCGCGCTACGGCGCCGCGCGCGACGTCGACGGCCTGGTGCTCGTGCTGACCCTCGGCACCGGCATCGGCAGCGCGCTGCTCGTCGACGGCCGGCTCGTGCCCAACAGCGAGCTCGGCCACCTGCAGCTCGACGGCCACCTCGCCGAGCACCGCGCGTCCGACGCCGCGCGCAAGCGCGACGACCTGTCGTGGGAGGAGTTCGCCGAGCGGGTGTCGCGGTACGTGCGGCACGTCGACCTGCTGCTGCACCCGCGCCGGGTCGTGCTCGGCGGCGGCGTGAGCAAGAAGTCGGCCAAGTGGCTGCACCTGCTCGACGTCGAGGTCGAGGTCGTGCCCGCCGGGCTGCTCAACGAGGCCGGGATCGTCGGCGCGGCGCTGCTCGC
This sequence comes from Frankiaceae bacterium, assembly GCA_947479995.1. GTDB lineage: Bacteria > Actinomycetota > Actinomycetes > Mycobacteriales > SCTD01 > CANKBT01. Next base: position 2,219 of record CANKBT010000151.1, read on the forward strand.
GGAGGGCTAGCGTCGTCGCCGGAGGCGTACGCGTTCCTGGTGGGCGCCCCGGTCTTCAACACCGGTGAGCGGCGGCACCCGTCGCTGGCGGGTTCGATTCCCGTCCGCCTCCGCCAGCAGCCTCAGCCCGTGCGCGCCTTGAGCGGCAGCCAGACGGCGATCCCCATGAGCGCCATCGCCAGCGGCACGTGGACGACCGTCGCGGCCGCGCCGCCGTCGGACGCCTGCAGCCCCAGCACGTACTCGACGGCGAGCAGCGCGGCGAGCAGCAGCGTGCCGACGAGCAGGTCCGAGCGGTGCTGCAGCCGGGCCACCGCGACGCCCGCCGCGGCCACGCCCAGGAGCAGCGTCACACCGGCGCCCCACTGGTGCACGGTCACCCAGTCGGGGTCGCGGCCGCCGTCGCGCAGGAAGGCCCCGGCCCACACGGCCTGCAGCAGGACGCCGAGGCTGGTGAGGCCGACGAGGGCCGAGTGCAGCGGGTCGCGGGTGCGGGTCGGTGCGGTCATGCCGCCATCCTGCCGGGAGGATGCCCGCATGAGCACCGCGGCCTCCCTGGCCTCCCGCACGTACGGCACGGACGGCCCGCCCGTCGCGCTGCTGCACGGGCTGCTCGGCCAGGGCAAGAACCTCGCGACCGCCGCGGCCGCGCTCGCGGCCCGGGGCTACGCCGTCACCACGTACGACCTGCCGGGCCACGGCCGCTCGCCGCGCGTGCCCTCGCTCGACTACGAGGTGCTCGCCGGCGCGGTGGCCGCCGAGCTGCGCGGCCCGACCGCCGTCGTCGGCCACTCGATGGGCGGCAAGACCGCCATGGCGCTGGCGCTGGCCCGCCCCGAGCTCGTCAGCGCGCTCGTCGTGGTCGACATCGCGCCGGTGGCGTACGGCCTCGACCGCGGCGCCGAGCACGACCACCACGTGCGCACGCTGCGCGCGATGGACCTGTCGGCGCTCGCCTCGCGGGCCGACGCCGACGCCGCGCTGGCCGCGCACGTGCACGACGCGCGGGTCCGCGGCTTCCTGCTGCAGAACCTCGCGCGCGAGGGCGACGGCTGGCGCTGGCGCGCCGACCTCGACGTGCTGGCCCGCGACCTCCCCGCGCTCGGCGGCTTCCCCGACCTGCCCGGCCCGTACGAGGGTCCCGTGCTGTTCCTCGCCGGCGGCGACTCCTCCTACGTCGCCGACGCGCACCGCGAGCGCATCGGCGCGCTCTTCCCGCACGCGCGCGTCGTGCGCATCAAGGGCGTCGGGCACTGGGTCCACAGCGAGGCGCCGGAGGTCTTCGTCGACGCGGTGGGCCGCTTCCTGGACGCGTCGCGCTGAACGCCCGCCGCGCCGCTCTGGTGCTGTTCGCGGTGGCCGTCGGCACCAACGTGCCGACGCCGCTGCTGCTGATCTACCGCGACCGGCTCGACCTGTCCCCCGCGGTGCTCACCGCCGTCTTCGGCGTCTACGCCGCCGGCCTGCTGCCCGCGCTGCTGCTCGCCGGGCCGGCGTCCGACCGGCTCGGACGGCGGCGCATCGTGCTCGCCGGCGTGGCGCTGTCCGGCCTCACGTCCCTGCTGCTCGTCGCCGCGAGCGGGTCGCTGGCGCTGCTGTTCCTCGGCCGCTTCCTGCAGGGCGCGGTGAGCGGCGTCGTCTTCAGCGTCGGCAGCGCCTGGCTCGCCGAGCTGTCCGGCGGCGACCCGGTCGCCGGGCGGCGCGCCGCCGTCGCGCAGACCGCCGGCTTCGCGCTCGGGCCGCTCACCGCCGGGCTGCTCGCGGAGTACGCGCCCGCGCCCACCACGCTGCCGTACCTCGTGCACGTCGCCGTCGTGCTCGCCGGCCTCGCCGTCGCCCGCACGCTGCCGGAGACCGTCGCGCGCCGCACCGCGGTGGTCGAGGGCGGGCCGCTCGTCGCGCGCGAGGACCGCGCCGCGCTGCTCACCGTCGTCGCGCCGCTGGCCGTCTGCGTCTACGCCTTCCCCTCCGTCGTCATCGCGGCCGTGCCGCTGCTCGTCGACGTCGACGCCCCGCCGGTGCTGCTCACCGGCGTGCTCGCCGGCCTCACCCTCGGCGCCGGCGCGCTGTCGCCGCCGCTGCAGCGCCGGCTCGGCGAGCGCAGCGCGGTGGCGGCCGTCGGCTCCGGCGCGCTCGGCTACGCCGTCGCCGCGGCCGGCGCGGGGTCGGGCGACCCGGTGGTGCTGCTCGTCGCGGCGCTGCTGCTCGGCGCGGGCGGCGGCCTCGGCTTCGCCACGGGCCTCGGGCTCGCCACCCGCATCGCGCGGCCGGCCCGCCGCGGGGCGCTCTCGGCGTTCTTCTACTCCTGCGCCTACCTGGGCTTCGCCGCGCCGTACCTCACCGCCGTGCTGTCCGACGCCACCCGCCCCGAGGTGCCGCTGCTCGTCGCGTCGGGGCTCGCCCTCGCGCTCGCCGTGCGCCTCGCGCTCCTGCGCCCCGCGCGGGCCTGAGCGCGCCGTTCGCGACGACACCCACCTGGCGCGTTGCAGGCGCGCGGAGGGCCGTCGGAACGCGGTGCCGGCGCAGGTGGGTGTCCTCGCGAACACCTCGCTCCCCAGGACGGGCGGGGCACGGGGCGCTGGCGCCGTGCCGCGGTGCTCGGACACGCAGTCCCGCCGCGGGAGGGCCTCCTGACGGGCTCGGCGGCCCAGACGCCACGGGACTGCGTGCTCGAGCACCGTCCGCGTCGACACGCGGCGGGCGCGCGGCGTCCTGGTGAGCACCCCGCGAGCGCGTGCCCGCGGCGGCGTCCCGGCGCGCCCTCGTACCGTGGCCGGGTGACCGACCCGCGCCGCCTCGTGCCGCGCACCGACGCAGTGCTCGCCGACCCGCGCCTGGTGCAGGCGCGCGCGCGGCTGGGCGCGGCGGCGGTGAAGCAGGCGGTGGTCGACGCGCAGGCGCGGGCCCGGGCCGGGGAGCTCGCGCCGCACGCCGTCGCCGACGCGGCGGTGGCCGCGCTGCCCCTGCGCGCGACGACGCTGCGCCCGGTGCTCAACGCGACCGGCGTCGTGCTGCACACCAACCTCGGGCGTGCCCCGCTGTCGGCCGCGGCGGTCGAGGCGATGGCCACCGCGGCGGGCTTCGTCGACGTCGAGTACGACGTGGCGACCGGGGCGCGGGCGCGCCGGGGCCGCGGCGCGCTGGAGGCCCTGCTCGGGGCCGTGCCCGACGCCGAGGACGCGCTGGTCGTCGGCAATGGCGCGGCGGCGCTCGTGCTCGCGACGACGGCCCTGGCCGCCGGCCGCGAGGTGGTCGTGAGCCGCGGCGAGATGGTCGAGATCGGCGACGGCTTCCGGCTGCCCGACCTCATCGCGTCGACCGGCGCGCGGCTGCGCGAGGTCGGCACGACGAACCGCACGCACCTGCGCGACTACGCCGACGCGGTCGGGCCGCAGACCGGCTGCGTGCTCAAGGTGCACCCGAGCAACTTCCGCGTCGAGGGCTTCACGAGCGCCGTCGAGCCCGCCGAGCTGGCGACGCTCGACGCGCCGCTGGTGGTCGACGTCGGCAGCGGCCTGCTCGCCCCCGACCCGCTGCTGCCCGACGAGCCGGACGTCGCGACCGCGCTGCGCGCCGGCGCGGACGTCGTCACGTGCAGCGGCGACAAGCTGCTCGGCGGGCCGCAGGCCGGCCTGGTGCTGGGTCGCGCCGACGCCGTCGCCCGGCTGCGCCGCCACCCGCTCGCCCGCGCGCTGCGCGTCGACAAGACCACGCTGGCCGCGCTCGAGGCGACGCTGCGCGGGCCGGGCACGCCGACGTGGCAGGCGCTGCGCGCCGACCCGGAGCGGCTGCGCGCCCGGGCCGCGCTGCTCGCCGAGCTCACCGGCGGCGTGGTCGTGCCGAGCGACGGCGCGGTCGGCGGCGGCGGGGCGCCCGGGCTCGCGCTGCCGGGCTGGGCGGTGGCGCTGCCCGCGGCGTACGCCGCGCTGCTGCGGGCCGGCGACCCGTGCGTCGTCGGCCGGGTGGAGCGCGACCGCTGCCTGCTCGACCTGCGCTGCGTGCCCGAGCAGGACGACGCCGTGCTGGCCCGGGCCGTGCAGGCGTGCGGGTCGTAGCCACCGCGGGCCACGTCGACCACGGCAAGTCGACGCTGGTCCGCGCGCTCACCGGCATGGAGCCCGACCGGTGGGCCGAGGAGCGCCGGCGCGGCATGACGATCGACCTCGGCTACGCCTGGACGGCCCTGCCCGGCGGCGAGGTGCTCGCGCTCGTCGACGTGCCGGGGCACCAGCGCTTCATCGCCAACATGCTCGCCGGCCTGGGCCCGTCGCCGGCGGTGCTGTTCGTCGTCGCGGCGGACGAGGGGTGGCGCCGCCAGTCGGCCGAGCACCTCGCGGCGGTCGACGCGCTCGGGCTGGAGCACGGCCTGCTGGTCGTCACGCGCAGCGACCTCGCGGACCCGGCGCCGGCCGTCGCGCAGGCGCGCGCGCAGCTGCGGGCGTCGAGCCTCGGCGAGGTCGAGGCGGTCACCGCGTCGGGCCGCACGGGGCAGGGCGTCGACGACCTGCGCGCCGCGCTCGACCGGCTGGTCGAGCGGCTGCCGCCCGCCGACCCGGCGGGCGAGGTGCGCCTGTGGGTCGACCGGGCGTTCACCGTGCGCGGTGCCGGCACGGTCGTCACCGGCACCCTGGGCGCCGGCACCCTGCGCACCGGCGACGCGCTCGACCTCGGCGGGCGCGAGGTGCGCGTGCGCGGGCTGCAGGCGCTCGGGCAGGCGCGCGACGAGGTGGCCGCGGTCGCCCGCGTCGCCGTCAACCTGCGCGGCGTCGACGTCACCGACGTCGGCCGCGGCGACGCGCTGCTCACCCCCGGCGCGTGGCGCCGCACCGACGCGCTCGACGTGCAGGTGCGGGCCGACGACCTGCCGTCGCACCTCGTGCTGCACGTCGGCTCGGCGGCCGTGCCGGTGCGGGTGCGCCCGCTCGGCGGTGGCGTCGCACGGCTGCAGCTGGCGCAGGCCCTGCCGGTGCGCGCGGGCGACCGCGCGGTGCTGCGCGACCCGGGCGCGCAGGCCGTCGCGTCCGGGGTGCGGGTGCTCGACGCGGACCCGCCCGCGCTGCGCCGCCGTGGCGCCGCGCGCCAGCGGGCCGAGGCGCTGGCGGGCGGCGTGCCGACGGCC
>CANKBT010000152.1 GCA_947479995.1 Frankiaceae bacterium
GGCCCCGGCGCGCGGGCCGCGCGGCGGTGCCTCCGGGCGCTCGCGGCCCGCTCTCACCGCGCGCGAGCGCGCCGAGCGCTCCGCCGACCGCAGGGCCGCCCGCGCCGAGCAGCGCGCCGACGCCGACGCCGCGGCGCTCGCCGCCGACCCGGCCGAGGCGGCCCGGCAGCTGTGCCTGCGCGAGCTGGCCCACGGCCCGCGCACCCGGGCCGAGCTGGCGGCGCTGCTGCTGCGCGCCGGCGTGCCCGACGACGTGAGCACCGAGGTGCTCGGCCGCTACGCCGAGGTCGGCGTCGTCGACGACGCCCTCTTCTCGCAGATGTGGGTCTCCTCGCGCGCCCGCACGGGGCTGGCGCGCGGCGCGCTCAAGGCCGAGCTGCGCCGCAAGGGCGTCGACGAGGAGGTCGCGGCCGAGGCCGTCGACGCGATCGACGACAGCGAGGAGCGGGCGGCCGCGCACGGGCTGATCGCCCGCAAGCTCGCCGCCACGCGCGGCCTGGACCCCGACGTCCGCACCCGCCGGCTCGTCGGCGTGCTCGCCCGCAAGGGCTACGGCCCGGGGCTGTCCTTCGCGGTCGTGCGCGAGGCGCTCGCCGCCGAGGGCGTCGACCCGCTGCACCTGCCGGAGACGCCCGAGCACTGACCCACCCCGCGGCGCGTGCGCGCGTCGGGCGTGACCTGCGCCACGCCGCGTCGTTGGCCGGGTCATGCGCCGCTCCCGCCCGACCGGCTGGCTCGTGCTCGCCGGCTCGCTGCTGCTGACCGCCCTGCCCGCCACCGGCGCCGAGCGCCCCGCGCCCGGCACGCCGGCCTACCTGCTGGCCGACGCCGCCAACGTCGCGGCCGCGTACGGCCGGCAGACGGCGCCCGACGGCCAGCTCACGCCGTCCTACCTGCTCGCCCTCAACGCGCAGGTGGGGCCGGCGCTCGCCGGGCAGCTGCTCGAGCAGGCCGCCAGCCCGACCCGCCCGGCGCTGACCCCCGGCGCGCTCGTCCCGGGCTGGAACGTCGGCAACCCCTACCGCGCGGGCTGGGACGGCACCCGCGGCCAGCAGGTCCGCGTGGCGTTCCCGAACCGCTACGGCGCGCAGCTCCGCGGCACCCTCTACGCCCCGCTGCCGGGCGCCCGCGACCCCTACACCGGCGAGGTGCTCCGCGGCCCGTTCCCGGGCGTCGTGATCACGCCCGGCTCGGTGCAGGGCAGCCAGCGCATGTACGAGTGGCTGGCGCAGGACCTCGCCGAGCGCGGCTACCTCGTGCTCGGCTACGACGTGCAGGGCCAGGGCACGTCCGAGACGCTCCCGCACACCGGCGGCGGCGCGCTGCCGTCCTGCGACCCGCTCGCCGCGCCCACCGGCGACGAGCTGTTCGGCTGCCCGGGCGTGCCGAGCCAGCAGGAGGCGAACTTCACGACCGGCACCGTCGACGCCGTCGACTTCCTGCTCTCCACGCCGGCGGCGCCGGCGCGCGGCGCGATCAACCCGCTGTGGCAGCTGTTCGACCGCAGCCCCGACCCGCGGCCCGCCACGCCCGGTCGCACCACGCGCCTCGCGGTCGTCGGCCACAGCCTCGGCGGCACGGCCGTGTCGAAGGTGCAGGCCACCGACACCCGGGTGGCGGCGGTCGTCGCGCTCGACAAGCTGCAGTCCGACGGCACCGTCCCGCGCGTGCCGGCCCTGGCCGTGCAGAGCGAGTACGGCTTCAGCGTCACGCCGTACCCGCTGTCCGGCGGCAGCTCGATCGCCCCGCAGCCGGTCGACCCGGCGACCGGCCCCGATCCGCGCCGCGAGCGGGCCACCGGCTTCGACGCCTGGCAGGCCGCGGGCGTCGACACCGCGCTCGTCGTGCCGCGCGCCAGCACCCACCTGGAGTACACCGACATCCCGCTGGCCCTGCCCGCGTCGCGCTACGGCCAGGCGGTGACGAGCCACTACGTGCAGGCCTGGCTCGACCGCTACGTCGCGCACGACCGCACCGCGGACGCGCGCCTCACCACCGAGCGCCTGCGCTACCTGCAGCCGACCGCGGCCGGCTGGCGGCCGGTGTCGCTGCTGCGCGACGGCCAGCTGTCCGGCTACTACTGCAGCGCCGCCGACTTCCGGCTCTCGGGCGGCGCCCGGGTGCGGCTGCAGGACGTCACCGGCGTCGGCTGCTGAGCCGGGGCGCCGCCCTGGCAGGCTGGCCCCATGAGGCAGCCCGCACCCCGCACGAGCCCCGCGTGACCCCCGCCCCCGCCCCGCGGCTGCGCCTCGGCGGCCGCACCCTCGCGGTCGTCGGCCGCGCCCGGGTCTACGTCTGCGGCGTCACGCCGTACGACGTCACGCACCTCGGGCACGCGGCGACCTACGTGTGGGTCGACGCCGCCGACCGGCTGCTGCGCCGGCTCGGCGTGCAGGTCGAGGTGTGCCGCAACGTCACCGACGTCGACGACGTGCTCTTCGAGGCGGCCGGCCGCGCCGGGGCGCACTACGACCGGTTCGCCGCCGTCCAGCAGTTCACCTTCGAGCGCGACATGGAGGCGCTCGGGGTGCGGCGCCCGACGCACGAGCCGCGCGCGCACTCCTTCGTGCCGCAGGTCGTCGAGCTCGCGACCGCGCTGCTCGAGGCCGGCGCGGCGTACGAGGCGGGCGGCAGCGTCTACACGGTCGGCGCGCCCGTCGTCGAGTTCGCGGGCCTGACCCGCGAGGACGCCCTGGCGCAGCTCGCCGGCGCCGGCGGCCGGCTCGACGACCCCCACAAGCGCGACCCGCTCGACCAGGCGGTGTGGCAGCGCAGCGACGGCGACGAGCCCGCGTGGCCCTCGCCGTGGGGGCCGGGGCGCCCCGGCTGGCACGCCGAGTGCACGGCGATGGCGCTGTCGACCTACGGGCCCGGGCTCGACCTGCACGCCGGCGGCGCCGACCTGCGCTTCCCGCACCACGCCTTCGAGGCCGCGCAGGCCGAGGCCGCGACCGGCGTCTCGCCGTTCGCCCGCGCCTGGCTGCACGTCGGCCTGGTCTCGCGCGACGGCGAGAAGATGGCGAAGTCGACCGGCAACCTCGTCTTCGTCCGCGACCTGCTCGCGCAGGTGCCCGGCCCGGTCGTGCGCACGCTGCTGCTCGACCGCCGCCACGACGCCGGCTGGGAGTGGGCGCCCGGCCTGCTCGACGCCGCGGGCGCCCGGCTCGACGCGCTGCACGCCGCCGCCGGCCGCCCGCACACCGACCCGGTCGCGCAGCGCGCCGTGCTCGCCGCGCTCGCCGACGGCCTCGACGTGCCGACCGCCCTCGACCTGGCGATCGCCGAGGGCGGCGCGGCCGCCCGCGACCTGCAGAGCGTCCTCGCGCTGTAGCCGCCCGGCCGGGCGCTAGGTCGTGACGTCCTCGACGCCGGTCACCTGGGTGCGCCCGCCGAAGCGGCGGGTGACCCGGCGCTCGAGGTAGGCGGCCACCTGCGACACGACGAAGCACAGCACGATGTAGCCGACCGCGGCGAGCACGAGGCCCTGCAGCGGCGAGCGCGTCGTCTCGCCGGCCAGCTGCCCGCGGCGCAGCAGGTCGTCGAAGCCGATGACCGTGCCGTACGCCGTGTCCTTGAGCGTCGTCACCGCCTGGCTCACCAGCGCCGGCAGCATCCGCAGGAAGGCCTGGGGGAGCAGCACGAAGCGCTGCGCCTGGCCGCGCCGCAGGCCGAGCGCCGACGCCGCCTCGGACTGCCCGCGGGGCAGCGAGCGCACGCCGGCGCGCACCACCTCGGCGATGACCGCCGAGTTGTAGAGCGTCAGCCCGAGCACGATCGCGACCTCGGCCGACACCCGCGTGGCGCTGCCCTGGTCGATGAACAGCTGGTTGAGCCCGTAGAAGCTGAAGATGATGAGCAGCAGCGACGGCAGGGCGCGGAACAGCTGCACGTACGTCGTCGCGACCCAGCGCACGGGGGCCAGCCGCGACAGCCGGCCGAGCGCGACGACGGTGCCGACGGCGAGGCTGGTGACGATGGCGACGGCGGCGACGCGCACGGTGTTGACCAGGCCGGTCGCGAGGAACTCCAGCCCCTCGCCGCTGAGCAGCTCCTCCCAGCGGCGGGCGTCGAGCTGCCCGCGGTCGGACAGCCGGCGGTAGGCGAGGTAGAGCAGCACGAGCACGACCAGGCCCGACACCACGCTGGCGACGAGCGCCCTGCGCCGGCCGCGCGGGCCGAGCGGGTCGCCGAAGGCGTTGACCGCGGCGCTCACCGGACCACCGCCACGCGGCCCTCGAGCCGGTCGACCGCGAGGCCGAGCGGCAGCGTGATGACCAGGTAGGCGAGCGCGCTGGCGCCGATGACGCCGAGCGGGTCGGCCGAGCTGGTGATGAGCGCGTTGCTGCGCAGCGTGATGTCCGCGACCGAGATGGTCGCGGCGACCGCGGTGTTCTTGGTGAGCGCGATGAGCACGTTGCCGAGCGGCGGCACCACGGTGCGGAAGGCCTGCGGCAGCACGACCAGGCGCATGGTCTGCCCGAAGCCGAGCCCGATCGCCCGCGCCGCCTCGCCCTGGCCGACGCCGACGGCGTTGATGCCCGAGCGCAGCGCCTCGCAGACGAACGCGCCGGTGTAGACGGCGAGGGCGAGCACCGCCCAGGTGAAGAAGCCGAACGACGGCCCGAGCACCGGCAGGCCGAGCGCGAACAGCACGGCGAGCACCGGCAGCGGCGTGTTGCGGACCAGCTGCACGTACGTCGTGCCGACGGCCCGCAGGACCGGCACCGGGCTGACGCGCATCGCGGCCAGCACGGTGCCGATCACCAGGGCCCCCACGGCGCTCAGCAGCGTGAGGCTGAGCGTCGTGAGGAACCCCTCGGCGAGCTCGTCGAGGTACTGGAAGGGCACCGGCGGCTAGTAGCGGTCGACGGGCGGGCCCTCGGGCAGCTCGTCCTGCACCTGGCCGACGGTCGCCTCGAGGGCCTCCTGGTACGAGCCGTCCTCGTAGGAGGCCTCGATGGTGTCGTTGAGGAAGTCGCGGAACGCCTGGTCGCCCTTCTTCAGGCCGATGCCGTACGGCTCCTCGCTGAACTGCTCGCCGACGACCTTGAAGTCCTCCTCGGCGCCGAGCAGCAGCCCGAGCAGGATCGCCTCGTCGGTGGTGACGGCGTCGGCCTGGTCGTTGAGCACGGCCTGCGCGCAGCGGCCGTAGGTGTCGAACTCGATGACGGTGGCCTGCGGCGCCTCGGTCTTGATGCGCTCGAGCGGCGTGGAGCCGGTGACCGAGCAGACCGTCTTGCCGGCGAGGTCCTCCTTGCCGCCGATGCTGTCGTCGTCGGCGGCGACGAGGAGCGACTGGCCGGTGATGTAGTACGGCCCGGCGAAGTCGACGACCTCCTTGCGGGTGTCGTTGATCGTGTAGGTCGCGATGACGAGGTCGACCTGCCCCTGCTGCAGGAACGGCTCGCGGTTGCGGCTGACGGCCTCGACGAACTCGATGTCGTCCTCGGCGAGGCCGAGCTTCGCGGCGATGATCTTGCCCATCTCGACGTCGAGGCCCTCGACGTCGCCGGAGAGCTGGCGCTCGCCGAACAGCGGCTGGTCGTACTTCACGCCGATGCGGATCGTGCCGCGCTCCTGGATGGCGGCCATCGTCGTGCCGGCCTCGAACGTCGTCTGCTCGGGGGCGGGGGCGGCCGAGCCGCCCTCGTCGTCGGAGCCGCAGGCGCTGAGCGCGAGGGCGGTGGTCAGGCCGAGCAGGGCCAGTCGGGCTGTACGGGTGCGTCGCATGGGTGCCTCCCGGCGGTGGTCGTGCGGTGGGCTAGTGGGCGAGGATCTTGGACAGGAACTCGCGCGCGCGCGGGCTGCTCGTGCCGTCGAAGAAGGGGCCGGGCACGGTGTCGTCGAGCACCCGGCCCTGGTCGAGGAAGACGATGCGGTCGGCGGCCGAGCGGGCGAAGCCCATCTCGTGCGTGACGACGACCATCGTCATGCCGTCGTCGGCCAGGCCCTTCATGACCTCGAGGACCTCGCTGATGAACTCCGGGTCGAGCGCCGAGGTCGGCTCGTCGAAGAGCATGACCTTGGGCTGCATCGCGAGGGCGCGCGCGATGGCGACGCGCTGCTGCTGCCCGCCGGACAGCTGCGCGGGGGAGGCGCCGGCCTTGTCGGCCAGGCCGACCCGCTCGAGCAGGGCCATGGCGCGGTCGCGCGCCTCGGCCTTGGAGGCGCCGCGGACCTTGACCGGCCCGAGGGTGATGTTGTCGAGCACGCTCTTGTGCGCGAACAGGTTGAAGCTCTGGAAGACCATGCCGATGTCGGCGCGCAGGCGCGCGAGCTCGCGGCCCTCGTCGGGCAGGGGCTGGCCGTCGACGACGATGCGGCCGCCGTCGATGGTCTCCAGGCGGTTGATCGTGCGGATGAGGGTCGACTTGCCGGAGCCCGAGGGGCCGAGCACGACGACCACCTCGCCGGCGCCCACGACGAGGTCGACGTCGGTGAGCACCTGGTGGCTGCCGAAGCGCTTGACGACGCCCTCGAGCACGACCAGCGGTGCGCGGGTCTGCGTCATCCGCGCAGGAGAGCAGAGCGGGGGGTGCCGCGTCCAGCCCGGCGCGCGGTCGTGACCGGGGCGTCACGCGCCCCGGGCGGTCAGACCCCGGGGGCCGTGGGCATCCGGAACGGGCGGGGCGGCGGCTTGAGGTCGGCGCGCGGGCAGTCGGCGAGCGTGTAGCCGCCGAAGGCGAGCGCCTCGTCGCACAGCGCCTCGACGGTCCAGCCCTGCGCCGAGCCGAACGGCGTGATGGTCGCGCGGTAGATGGTGATGGCGTACCGGGTCGGCGTGCCGTACGTGACCTGCAGGCTGCCGAGCAGCGCGGCGTCGCCGGGCGAGCCGGCCGGGCCGTTGAACGGCCGGTCGTAGCGCTGCCACAGGGTCGGGCTGCTCCACCAGGTGCCCCCGCCGTTGACGTCGCGGAGCGCGAGCTCCACGAGCACCTGGCGGGCGGCGGTCTCGGGCAGCACGGCCGCCGGGCGGATCACCTCGGTGATCGCCTCGTCGTGGTACGCCTGCGCTGCGAGCTCCTCGAACGGGTCCATGCACCACCCTTCGGCAGCCCCGACCGGCGCCTTCACCCACCGGTCGGGGGAACCCGGGTCAGGCGGGGACGGCGTCCTGCTCGAGCACGCGGGCGAGGCCGTCCAGGCAGGCCTCCCAGCCCTGGGCGTGGCCCGCGGCCGCCTCGTCCGAGTCGAAGCCCTCGTTGCGCAGGTCCAGGCGCGTGCCGCCCTCGACGGGGGTGAGCACGAGCGTGCAGCGGGTGCGCTGGTCCATGCCGTCGCCGACGAGGTGCAGCCGCATGACCAGGCGGCTCACCGGCGCGAAGACCTCGTAGAC
>CANKBT010000153.1 GCA_947479995.1 Frankiaceae bacterium
ATGGACGAGGTCGTGAGCAAGCGCCTCGGGCTGTGACCTGCGCCTGAGACCCGCGCCGCGGGCGGAGATCACCGCACACCGGGGCGTTCCCGACACCTCCCGGCAACCTGCCGCGGGCACAGTGCCGGCATGGACCTCGACGAGATCGTGAACGACCGCCTGGCCGGCGTGGACCTGTCGCTCTGGCTGCGCCTGCTGCTGCTCGCTGTCGCCGTGCTCACCGCCGGCTCGGCGGGCCTGCTCCTGCTCTAGCGCACCGCTCGGCGGCGCCGGACGCGCCGGAGCCCCGGTCCCGCGAGGGGACCGGGGCTCCGGGCGTGCGCGCGGGTGGCGTCAGCCGGCGAGCTCGTCGCCGTCGGCCTTGGCGGCCTCGGTGTCGCCGGCGGCGCCGTCGGACTCCTTCTCGAAGGCCCCCTCGACCTTGAGGTCGCTGGAGGTCGCGTCCGCGACCTCCTCGCTGAACTCCGCGTCGTCGACGCCGTCGCCGGCGGGGCGCGTGGTGCCGGCGCTGGTGGCGGGCTGCTCGCTCATGTCGCTCCTCGTCTCGGGCGCCCCGAACGGGCGCACGCCAGGCCCCTACCCACTGCTCCCGCCTCTGACCGCCCGGGCGCCGCGCCGCTGAGGACCGCCCGGCCCGCCGGCGCCCTGCCGTTACCGTCGTGCGCATGAGCTCGCCCACCGACCTGCGCCCCGCCCCGTCCACCCCCACGAGCGGCCGGCTGGCCCCCTCGGCGGTCGCCGCCGCCGTGCTCGCCGTCGTGGCCGTCGTCGGCGCGGTGGTGGGCCTCGGCCTCCGCGGCGACGGCGAGGCCTCCGGCTGCGCCTTCCCGGCCGCCGGCGAGGCGTCCCGCGAGGTGCAGCCGCCCGAGGGCGACGCCCCGACCGGCGCGGTGCCCGTCGTGCTGCGCACGACCGTCGGCGAGATCGCGCTCGAGCTCGACGCCGACGCCGCGCCCTGCGCCGCCGCCTCGTTCGCCTCGCTGGCCGGGCAGGGCTTCTACGACGACACCCCCTGCCACCGCCTCGTCACCGGCGGCGGCGCGCTGCTGCAGTGCGGCGACCCGACCGGCACGGGCAGCGGCGGTCCCGGCTACTCCTTCGCCGACGAGGCGCTCGACGGCGCGACGTACGGCGCGGGCACCGTGGCCATGGCCAACGCCGGGCCCGACACCAACGGCTCGCAGTTCTTCCTCGTCATCGACGACGTGCCCCTGCCGGCGGACTACACGCCGCTCGGCCGCATCACCGGCGGGCTCGAGGCGCTCGAGGAGGTCGCGGCCGACGGCTCGACGCCGGAGGGCGACGGCCGCCCGAACACCCCCGTGCAGCTCGAGCAGGTCCGCGCGGGCTGACCCCCGGACGCGACCGGGCCCGGGGCGGTGACCTCGTCGGCCTCGTCGTCGATGCCGAGCACGAGGTCGCTGCCCGCGAGCTCGACGTCCTCCTCGTCGGGGGCGTTGACGTCGTTGACGCTGTCGAGGTCGAGCGTGACCTGCGACAGGCTCTCGCCCTGCAGGCTGACGGTGCCGCGCAGGTCGCCGTCGTCGAGGGCCTCGAACTGCGTCGGGTCGATCGCGTCGGTCACGCCCGGGATCGGGAGCTCGGCGAACACCTGGCTCGCGGCCTGCAGCGCGGGCTTGGCCTTGACGGTGACGTCGAAGGTGCCCTCCTCGCCGCCGGTGACGGTGCTGTGCGGCTGGACCGCGGCCAGCAGGTCCTCGGCCAGCTGCGCGCCGTCGACCGGGGCGCCCGTCGGCGTCGGGCCGGCGAGGCCCTCGAACGTGCTGAGCAGCGGCGCGAGGTCGAGCGTGAGGAACTGGCCGGCGCGGAGGTCCTCGACCGCGGCGGCGAGCTCCGGCGACTGCGCGGCGAAGCCGTCGAGCTGCGGGCCCAGGGGCTCCTCGCCCGCGCCCTCGGCGATGCCGTCGATGCGGTCGAAGTCGACCGCGGCGAACAGCGCGCCGTCGACGAGGCGGAGCTGGGCCACCGGGCCGCCGTCGGCCTCGACGCTGACCGAGTAGTTGACGGCGGTGAGCTGGTCGGCCGGGCTGGCCGCCGGGTCGACCTGGGTCGCCTCGCGCAGGGTGGCGTCGCCGGCCGGGTCGATCGTCACGACGACCTTGCCGCCGATGACGGTGTCGGCGGTCTCGTCGTTGAGCGGGTCGGTCTCGTCCTCGGTCGCGAGGCGCTTGAGGTTGCCGTCGCCGTCGTCGAGCGACAGCGTGAAGGTGGCCGTCTGCGCGTCGAGCAGGCGGTCGTAGGCTGCGCCGAGGTCGGCCGGCTCCTTGGCCTCGCCGTCGCCGCCGCCGCCCTCGCCCGTGTCGTCACCGCCGCAGCCGGCGAGCGCGAGGGGGAGCGCGAGGGCCGCGGCCGTGAGGCCGAGACGGGTGCGGCCGGGCCGGGCCGTGCGGGTGAGGGGCAGCAGACTGCTGGACAAGCGGGGCTCCAGGTCGAGAGCGGGTGGCGCGGGTCGCGCGTGGGACCGGCCCAGGGTGCCAGCCCGGGGCGCCCGGCGTGGGCGGTTCGCCCGGCCGTCGCCCCTTCGTCTCCGTCCCGTGACCTCGGGCGGCCGCCGCCCTGCGCCGCCCGCCGCGCGCCGGCGCCGCGGGCGGCGCAGACGGCTCAGCGGAGGCGGGTCAGGGCAGCGACGCCGCCAGGTCGGGGAAGACCCGCGCGACCTTGGCCGTGAGGTAGTCGCCGTACGCGCCGTCCCACGCGTGCACGCTGCGGCCGTCCCAGCGCCCGCCCGGGTCGTCGGGCAGGTCGCGGGCGGACGCGGGCAGCGGGGTGACCGTCGCGTCCCAGGACGGGTCGAGGAACAGCGGGAAGCTGAGCCGGTCGGCGCCGCTGAGGTTGCGCACGCGGTGCGGGGTGGAGCGGTAGGCGCCGCGGGTCATCCGCTCGAGCATGTCGCCGATGTTGACGACGAAGGCGTACGGGTCGGCGGGCACGTCGACCCAGCGGTCGCCCCGGCGCACCTGCAGCCCGCCGTGCGCGTCCTGCGCGAGCAGGGTGACCAGGCCGTAGTCGGTGTGCTCGCCGACGCCCCACGACGCGGTGTCGCCCGGCGGGTAGCGGAAGACCCGGAACAGCACGGTCGGGTCGGCGGTGAGGTGGCGCGCGAACCAGCCCTCGTCGAGCCCCAGCCCGAGGGCGACGCCGCGCAGCACCGCCTGGCCGAGCGCGCCCACCTGCGCGAGCCAGCGCAGGACGACGTCGGCGAGGCCCGCGGGCTCGGCGGGGAACAGGTTGGGGCCGTGCAGCGGCCGCGGGTCGCCGGGCGGCAGCTCGGTGCCGAAGTAGACGCCCTCCTTGCGGTCCGGCCGCCCGGACGTCAGCTCGCCGCCGACCGGGAACCAGCCGCGCCACGCCAGCCCGCCGCGCGGCATGGCGATCTCGGCCTTGACGGCGTCGGGCAGCGCGAAGAACTGCCGCGCGAGCCGCTCGAGGTCGTCGCGCAGCGCCGGGTCGACGCCGTGGCCGGTGACGACGAGGAAGCCGGTGTCGCGGCAGGCGGCGTCGACGGCCCGGCCGACCCGCGCGCGCTCCTGCGCCGTCGCGGCGGGGTCGAGCAGGGGGGCGACGTCGACCAGCGGCAGGGCGTCCGGCTCCACGCGCGGACCGTACCGCCGCCCGCCCGGGCCCGTGGGGCGGCGCCGGCTCAGCGCGCGACGGCGCTCGCGAGCTGCTGGTCGGCGTCGCGGAAGACGGCCGCGGCGCTGCGCAGGTAGGCGCCCATGCCGTCGAGGCCCTGCACCGCCTGCAGGCAGCCGGCGGTGAAGGCGTCGTACGCGTCGCGGAAGGCACCGCTCGAGCTGCCGGTGACGTAGCCGCTCGTGACCAGGGCCTGCACCTGGCGCTGCAGCGACGTCAGCTGCGCCTCCAGGTCGGCCCGGCCGGCGGTCAGCCGGTCGCCGGCCGCCTCCATCTCGCCGTAGGTGACGCTGACGTCGGCCATGCGGTGCTCCTCGCCTCGTGGCGCCCGGTCGGGCGGCCTGACCCGAGCATGCGGTGCCTCGCGGCCGGTCAGGCGGCCGCGGCCGGGTCTGTGGACAGCCCGACCTGCACGGGGCGCGCGACGCCGTCGCCGGCGTGCAGCAGGCCGCGCCCGGGGCGCACCGGGCCGCCGACCGCGCTGCGCGGCAGGCGCAGCCCGACGAGCTCACCGTCGGCCGTCGTGCGCGGCGACAGCAGCAGGCCCGCGCGGGCGCGCCGCGCGTCGACCTGCCAGCCGGTGAAGCCGGCGCCGACCTCCTCCGCGCTGCCCGCGAGCACGACCGCCCGGCCGGCCTCGCCGGCCACCAGCGCCCGCAGCCGGGGCGCGCAGGGCGGGTCGCGCAGCTCCTCGGCGTCGTCGACGAGCACGACGACGGGGCCGTCCGACGCGAGGAGCGCGTCGAGCGCGTCGGCGGACGGGTCGCGCCCGGTCAGCACGCCGCGCACGCCCGGCCCCGCCAGCGCCCGCAGCGGCGACGCCCGCGGCGCCAGCACGACGAGCCCGGCGCCGCCGGCCCGGGCGCTGGCCGCCAGCGCGAGCAGCGCGCTGCTGCGCCCCGAGCGCGGGGGCCCGGCGACGAGCAGCGACGGCGTGCGCGCGAGGTCGACCCGCTGCGGGGCCAGGTCGTCCCCGCCGAGCCCGACGACCGGCTCCAGCGGACGGGACGGCGCGCGCAGGCAGGCGGCCAGGGGCACCCGGTCGGGGAGCGCGTCGACCCGCCGCGGCGGGTGCGTGCGCGCGCCGGGGAGCCCGGCGGCCAGGCGGGCGAGGGCGGCGTCCTGCGCCGCCGGCGCCGGGTCGGCGTCGAGCAGCGCGACCTGCAGCGCCTCGCCGGTGCCGGCCCGCACCGCGCGGCCGGGCGGCGGGTCGGCGGGCACCCGCCGCGTGTCGAGCCCGGCGAGCGCGAGGTCGGCGCGGTCGGCCAGCCGCAGCACGAGGCGCTCGGGCACGGCGGCGGCGACCCGCCCGGCGGTCAGCGAGCGGTCGCCCGTGAGCAGCACCCGCAGCCCGGTGGCCGGCCCCTCGCGCAGCAGCGCCAGCAGCTCCTCGGCGAGCGCCCCGCCGTCGGCCTCGCCGAGGGAGGCGGTGAAGCCCTCCCAGCCGTCGAGGAGCAGCACGAGCGCCGGGTCGCCCGCCCGCGGTGCGGACTGCCGTCGGCCCACCTCCGCGCGCAGCCGCGCGAGCAGGCGGGCGGCGCGCTCGGGCTCGGCGCGGGTCACGACGGCGCCGCAGTGCGGCAGCGCGGCCAGCCCCGCCAGCCCGCCGCCGGCGCAGTCGAGCGCGTGCACGTGCAGGGCGTCCGGCGGGTGCGCGCGGGCGAGCGCGGCCACCAGCCCGCGCAGCAGCGTCGTGCGCCCGCTGCGCGGCGCGCCGACCACGAGCAGGTGGCCCGCGGGCGGCTCCAGCGGCACCTGCTCCTGCGCGTCCGGCCGGTCGAGCAGCGCGTACGCGCCGGCCGGCAGCGCGTCCGCCAGCAGGAGCGCGGGCAGCGGGGGCAGCCACGGCGAGCGCACCGCGGGGCCCTCGTGCGCGGCGGCCGCGGCGCGCACGGCCTCGACCAGCGCGCTGAGGTCGGTCTCGCCGTCGTCGAGCGGGGGAGGGGACGGCGCCCGGCCCAGCGCCGCCCACGGGCGCCGCTCGACGCGCACGCCCGCGGCCGGGCCGGCGCCCGGGCGCGCGCCACCGACGCGCGCCGCCTGGAAGGGCAGCAGCGCCCCGTGGGCCAGTCGCGCGAAGCCCCGGCCCGGCGTCGCCCGGTCGAGCCGGGCGGCGTCCGGCACGTCGAGCACGTCGGTGCTCTCGGCGGCGTCGGTCGTGCGCAGCGCCAGGCGCAGGTCGGTGTTGGCGCGCACCTCGGGCGACACGACGCCGCTCGGCCGCTGCGTGGCGAGCAGCAGGTGCAGGCCGAGCGAGCGCCCGCGCTGCGCGACCGCGACCAGGCCGTCGACGAAGGCGGGCAGCTCGCGCGCGAGCGCGGCGAACTCGTCGACCACCAGCACGAGGCGCGGGAGCGCGCCGCCGCGGGCCACGAGCTGCGCGAGGTCGCGGGCGCCGGCGTCCGCGAGCACTCGCTCGCGCCGGCGCAGCTCGGCCGACAGCGACGCGAGGGCCCGCTCGACGAGCGCGCCGTCGAGGTCGGTGACCAGGCCGGCGACGTGCGGCAGCCGGGCGCACGCGGCGAAGGCGCTGCCGCCCTTGTAGTCGACGAGCACGAGCTGCAGCTGCTCGGGCGGGTGCGTCGCGGCGAGCGACGCGACGACGGTCTGCAGCAGCTCGGACTTGCCCGACCCGGTCGTGCCGGCCACGAGCCCGTGCGGGCCGTCGCGCGCCAGGTCGAGCGCGACGGGCCCGTCGGTGCCGACGCCGAGCAGCACGCGCGCGCCGGGCGCCGCTGCGGCCCAGCGCGCCCGCACGGCGGCGGGCGAGGGCGGGTCGAGGCCCAGGAGGTCGAGCAGCCTCGCGGTCGGCGGGAGCGCCCCGCCGGGCGTGCGCGTGGTGTCGCGCAGCGGGGCGAGGCCGCGGGCGAGGGCGTCGGCCCAGTCGGCCGGCGGCGCGTCGAGCAGCACGTCGTCGACGTCGTCGTGCAGGGCGCGGCGCACCCGGGCGCGCGGGCCGTCGCCGACCTCGACGGTGGCGGTGCACTCCTCGGGCAGGGCGCGCGCCTGCGCGTCGAGGCAGACGCCGTGCACGCCGAGCGCCGGCCCGTCGCGCAGCAGCTCGCCGACGCCGGGCAGGCGGCGCAGCGCCCGCGCCCCGTCGAGCACGACCACGACGTCGGGCCCGGTGGCTCCCGCGGCCCGGGAGGCGAGCAGCGCCCCGAGCTCGGCGACCCGCTCGGCCGTCGTGCGGGCGTCGTTGCCGAGCGCGACGTGCCCGGCGCCGGCGCGGGCGTGCGGCAGCCAGCGCAGCCAGCCCCAGTCGGCCTCGGCGCCGGAGGCGGTGAGCACGACGACCGCGAGGTCGCGCGGGCTGTGCAGCGCCGCCAGCTGGCCGACCAGCCAGCGGGCGACCGCGCGGGTGCGGGCCGCCGGCCCGGCCACGCCGAGCACGCCGACCTCGCGCAGGGGCAGGACGACCGGCAGCAGCGGCAGCAGCGCCGGCTCCTCGCCGACGAGCCGCACCCGCGCGGGCAGCGCGGCGAGCCCGACGCGCACGTGCAGGGCGTCGGGGTCGTCGGCGCGGCGCTCCCACAGCCGCGCGGCCGGCCCGGTCGCCCGGCGCCGCAGCGTCGCCGGGTCGGGC
>CANKBT010000154.1 GCA_947479995.1 Frankiaceae bacterium
CCCGCCGGCCCTGCCGGCCCCGCCCCCGCCGCCGCGCCGGCGACCCCGCCGACCCCGGCGCCCGAGGCCGACGACGCCGTCGTCGAGCCGGGCGCCTCCGGCCCGCCGAGCGGTCGCCGCGTGCGCGCCCGGCTGGCACGGCTCACGGCCACCAAGCCCGGCGGCACGCCGCCGGTCCTCGAGCCGCTCGTGCGCACCGTCCGCGCCAACCACCCCAAGGCCGACCTGCGCCCGGTGCAGCGCGCGTACGAGCTGGCCGAGGTCGCGCACGAGGGCCAGCGCCGCCGCAGCGGCGACCCGTACATCACGCACCCGCTCGCCGTGACCACGATCCTCGCCGAGCTCGGCATGGACACCACGACGCTCGTCGCGGCCCTGCTGCACGACACCGTCGAGGACACCGCGGTGACGCTCGCGTCGGTGCGCGAGGAGTTCGGCGAGGACGTCGCCCACCTCGTCGACGGCGTCACCAAGCTCGACAAGGTGCAGCTCGGCGAGCACGCCGAGGCCGAGACGATCCGCAAGATGGTCGTGGCGATGGCCCGCGACCCGCGGGTGCTCGTCATCAAGCTCGCCGACCGGCTGCACAACATGCGCACGCTGCGCTTCCTGCCGCCGGAGAAGCAGGAGCGCAAGGCCCGCGAGACGCTCGAGATCTTCGCGCCGCTGGCCCACCGGCTCGGCATGAACACCATCAAGTGGGAGCTCGAGGACCTCGCGTTCGCGACGCTCTACCCCAAGCGCTACGACGAGATCGTGCGCCTGGTCGCCGACCGCGCGCCCTCGCGCGACACCCAGCTGGCGAGCGTCACCGAGCGCGTGCAGGCCGAGCTCAAGGGCGCCAAGGTCCGCGCGACCGTCACCGGCCGGCCGAAGCACTACTACTCGATCTACCAGAAGATGATCGTGCGCGGCCGCGACTTCTCCGACATCTACGACCTCGTCGGCATCCGCGTGCTCGTCGACTCGGTGCGCGACTGCTACGCCGCCCTCGGCACCATCCACGCGCTGTGGTCGCCCGTCCCCGGGCGCTTCAAGGACTACATCGCGATGCCGAAGTTCAACATGTACCAGTCGCTGCACACGACGGTCATCGGCCCGCACGGCAAGCCCGTCGAGCTGCAGATCCGCACCGTCGAGATGCACAAGCGCGCCGAGTACGGCATCGCCGCGCACTGGAAGTACAAGGAGGGCGGCAGCCCGGCGCCGGTCAAGGGCGACGACATGGCCTGGCTGCGCCAGCTGCTCGACTGGCAGCGCGAGGCCGCCGACCCGGGCGAGTTCCTCGACTCGCTGCGCTTCGACCTGCACTCGCGCGAGGTCTTCGTCTTCACGCCCAAGGGCGACGTCATCCCGCTCGTCGCCGGCGCGACGGCCGTCGACTTCGCCTACGCCGTGCACACCGAGGTCGGCCACCGCTGCATCGGCGCCCGCGTCAACGGCCGCCTGGTGGCGCTGGAGTCGACGCTCGACAACGGCGACGTCGTCGAGATCTTCACCAGCAAGGCCGAGGGCGCCGGGCCGTCGCGCGACTGGCTCGGCTTCGTCAAGAGCCCGCGGGCGCGCAACAAGATCCGCGCGTGGTTCGCCAAGGAGCGCCGCGAGGACGCCGTCGAGGCCGGCAAGGAGGCGCTGTCGCGCGCCATGCGCAAGCAGGGGCTGCCGCTGCAGCGCGTGCTCGGCGGCGAGGCGCTGCCGACGGTCGCCAGCGACCTGCACCTCACCGACGTCACCGCCCTCTACGTCGAGATCGGCGAGGGCCGGGTCTCGGCGCAGTCGGTCGTGCAGAAGATCATGGCCGGGCTCGGGGGCTCCGAGGGCGCCGTCGAGGACCTCGCCGAGACGGCCGTGCCGACGGCGCGGCCGTCGCGCACGACCCGCACCGGCGACCCCGGCGTCGTCGTCAAGGGCGCGACCGACGTGTGGGTCAAGCTCGCGCGCTGCTGCACGCCGGTGCCCGGCGACGAGGTCGTCGGCTTCGTCACCCGCGGGCGCGGCGTCTCGGTGCACCGCCGCGACTGCGTCAACGCCGCGCCGCTGCTCGCCACCGGCGAGCGGGTCGTCGAGGTGGAGTGGGCGCCGACCGCCGGCTCGCTGTTCCTCGTGAACATCCAGGTCGAGGCGCTCGACCGCACGCGCCTGCTGTCGGACGTCACGCGCGTGCTGTCCGACGCGCACGTCAACATCCTGTCGGCGACCGTGACGACCACCCGCGACCGCGTGGCGGTCTCGCGCTTCTCCTTCGAGATGGCCGACCCCAAGCACCTGGGCCACCTCATCACCCAGGTGAAGCACGTCGAGGGCGTCTTCGACGCCTACCGCGTCACCAGCTGAGCCCCGCCCGCGGCGGCGCCCCTAGCTGGCGGAGGGCGTGGCGCCCGGCGCCAGCGGCTGCTCGGCCGGCGCGGTCGGCGCGGCGGCCTCCAGCGGGGCGGTGCGCAGGCTGGTGATCTGCACGGCCTGCACCGGCGCGCCGTCGCCGGCCGGCTCGGCGCCGGCCGCGGCCACGGCGTCGAGCACCTCGAGGCCGCTCGTGATGCGCCCGAAGGGCGTGTAGTCCGGCGGCAGCGGGCTGTCGTCGTACACGAGGAAGAACTGGCTGCCGCTGGTGCCGGGCGCCGCGCCCTTGGCCATCGCCACCGTGCCGCGGGGGTAGCTGGCGCCCTCGAGGTTCTCCTCGGCGAACTGGTAGCCCGGGCCGCCGGTGCCGGTGCCCGTCGGGTCGCCGCACTGCAGGACGAAGAAGCCCTCGGTGGTGAGGCGGTGGCACGGGGTGTCGTCGTAGAAGCCCTGCGCCGCGAGCGAGGCCAGGCTGGCCGAGGCGCACGGCGCCGCGTCGTTCTGCAGCGCCACGCCGATGACGCCGCGGTCGGTGGTGATCGTGGCCGTCTGCGGCGCGGTGCCCGGGTCGGTCGGGGGCAGGTCGACCTGGCGGCTCGGGCTGCCCGTCTCCTGCCACGAGCAGGGGCCGGAGGCGATCGCGTCGCCGTCGTCGTCGCCGCCGAGCACGCTCACCGCCAGCGCCCCGAGGCCGCCGAGCACGAGCAGGCCGACCACCGAGGCGACGACCACGAGGTTGCGGCGGCGGCGGCGGGCCGCCTCGGCCGCCCGGCGCGCGGCCTGGCGCTCGGCCCGCATCCGGGCGAGCTCCTTCTCCCGCTTGCTGCTGGCCACGCGGCGTCCTCCTGCGGCTGGGTACCGGTCCGGCTCCGGCGGAGCGTAGGGGAACCGCGTGGCCCCCCGCCGGTAGGGTCGAGGAGCGCTCGACCCCCACCCCAGCCCGTACCGCTCGAGAGGACGTCCGTGCTCGTCCGCGGGTTCCCGGCCCAGGCCTTCGGCACCAACTGCTACGTCGTGGCGCCCGGGCCCGGCGAGCAGTGCGTCGTCGTCGACCCCGGCATCGGCGTGGAGCAGCAGCTCGACGACCTGCTCCGCGAGCACCGGCTGCAGCCGGTGGCGGTCCTGCTCACGCACGGCCACCTCGACCACACGTTCTCCGTGACGCCGGTCTGCGGCGCCCGCGGCATCCCGGCGCTCATCCACCCCGCCGACCGCGACCAGCTCGCCGACCCGGTGAAGTACCTGTCGGGGGAGTCGGGCGCGCTGTTCGGCGGCCGCCTGGAGTGGACCGAGCCCGACGACGTGCAGCTGCTCGACCCCGAGGTGCCGCTCGAGCTCGCCGGCCTGCACCTGCAGGTCGACCTCGCCCCCGGGCACACGCCCGGCTCCGTCGTGTTCCGCACGCCCGGCAGCGAGGTCGGCGGCGAGGCGGCCGCGCCGGTGCTGCTGTCGGGCGACGTGCTGTTCGCCGGCTCGATCGGCCGCTGCGACCTGCCCGGCGGCAGCTGGGAGGCCATGCAGCGCTCGCTGGCCGACGTCATCCTGCCGCTGCCCGACGACACCGTCGTGCTGCCCGGCCACGGCCCGGCGACGACCATCGAGCGCGAGCGGGCCACCAACCCCTACCTGCGCGACCTGGCGGACGACCCCCGCCCGCCCGCCTCCCGGGGGCTGTGATGGCCGCCCCGCTCCGGGCGCCCAAGGGCACGTACGACGTGCTCCCCGGCTCGCCCTTCCTCGCCGTGCGCGAGGCCCTGCTCGGGCCCGCCGCGCTCGCCGGCTACGACTACGTCGAGGCGCCGGTGTTCGAGGACACCGAGCTGTTCGCCCGCGGCGTCGGGGCGTCGACGGACATCGTCACCAAGGAGATGTTCACCTTCACCGACCGGGGCGACCGGTCGCTGACGCTGCGCCCCGAGGGCACCGCCGGCGTGCTCCGCGCCGCCCTGCAGGCCGGGCTGCAGCACGGCCAGCTGCCGGTCAAGCTCCGCTACGCCGGGCCGATGTTCCGCGCCGAGCGCCCGCAGGCCGGGCGCTTCCGGCAGTTCCAGCAGGTCGGCGTGGAGGCGCTCGGCAGCGACGACCCGGCGCTCGACGCCGAGGTCGTGGCGCTGGCCGCCTCGGCGTACGCCGGGCTCGGGCTCACCGGCGTGCGCGCGCTCGTCACCTCGCTCGGCGACGCCGCCTGCCGCCCGGCCTACCGCGAGGCGCTCACCGCCTTCCTCGACGGGCTCGACCTCGACGCCGAGACCCGCCGCCGCGCGGCGATCAACCCGCTGCGCGTGCTCGACGACGGCCGGCCCGAGGTGCAGGCGCAGCTCGAGGGCGCGCCGCTCATGGCCGACGCGCTGTGCGACGCCTGCCGGGCGCACCACGAGGCGGTGCTCGGCCACCTCGCCGCGCTCGGCGTCGCCGTCGAGCCCGCCCCGCGGCTGGTCCGCGGCCTCGACTACTACACGCGCACCACCTTCGAGTTCGTGCACGGCGGCCTCGGCGCGCAGTCGGCCGTCGGCGGCGGCGGCCGCTACGACGGCCTCTCGCAGGAGCTCGGCGGCCCGCCGCTGCCCGGCATCGGCTGGGCGCTCGGCGTCGAGCGCACCCTGCTCGCGCTCGAGGCCGAGGGCGTCGCCGCGCCCGGCGCGCCGCGCCTCACCGCCTTCGTCGTCCCGCTCGGCGCCGCCGCCAAGGCGCGCGCCGTCACCCTCGTCGCCGAGCTGCGCGCCGCCGGCGTCGCGGCCGACCTCGCGTACGGCGACCGGGGCCTCAAGGGCGCCATGAAGGCCGCGGACCGCAGCGGGGCGGCGTACGCCGTCGTGCTCGGCGACCGCGATCTCGAGGCCGGCGCAGCACCCGTGAAGGACCTGCGGACCGGCGAGCAGACGCCCGTGGCGCTCGACGCCCTCCTCACCCACCTCCAGGAGCAGTCCCCGTGATCCGCACGCACCAGGCCGGCACCCTCCGCGAGGAGCACGCCGGCGACACCGTCGTCCTGGCCGGCTGGGTCGCCCGCCGCCGCGACCACGGCGGCGTGGCCTTCCTCGACCTGCGCGACGCCAGCGGCGTCGTCCAGGTCGTCGTCCGCGAGAGCGACATGGGCGCGCACGCCCACGACCTGCGCAACGAGTACTGCGTGCGGGTCGAGGGCGAGGTCCGCGCCCGGCCGGAGGGCAGCGCCAACGCGTCGCTCCCGACCGGCGCCGTCGAGGTCGCCGCCCGCAGCCTCGACGTGCTCTCGACGGCGGCGCCGCTGCCCTTCCAGCTCGACGACGAGCTCGCCGTGTCCGACGAGGTCCGCCTCCGGCACCGCTACCTCGACCTGCGCCGCAGCGGCCCGGCGGCCGCCCTGCGCATGCGCTCCAAGGTCAACCAGCTGGCCCGCGACGTGCTGCTCGGCCGCGACTTCGTCGAGGTCGAGACGCCGACCCTCACCCGCTCCACGCCCGAGGGCGCCCGCGACTTCCTCGTGCCGGTGCGCCTGCAGCCCGGCTCCTGGTACGCCCTGCCGCAGTCGCCGCAGCTGTTCAAGCAGCTGCTCATGGTGGCGGGCCTGGAGCGCTACTTCCAGATCGCCCGGTGCTACCGCGACGAGGACTTCCGCGCCGACCGGCAGCCGGAGTTCACCCAGCTCGACGTGGAGATGTCCTTCGTCGACCAGGACGACGTGCTCGAGGTCGGCGAGGCCGTGGTGCGCGCCCTGTGGGGCGGCGTGCTCGGCCACGAGGTCGGGGAGGTCCCGCACCTGACCTACGCCGAGTCGATGGCGCGCTTCGGCAACGACAAGCCCGACCTGCGCTTCGGCCAGGAGCTCACCGACCTCACGTCGTACTTCGCCGAGACGCCGTTCCGGGTCTTCCAGGCGCCGTACGTCGGTGCGGTCGTCATGCCCGGCGGCGCGTCGCAGCCGCGGCGCACCTTCGACGCCTGGCAGGAGTTCGCCAAGCAGCGCGGCCACCGCGGCCTCGCGTACGTCGTGTTCGCCGAGGACGGCACGCTCGGCGGCCCGGTCGCCAAGAACCTCTCCGAGGCGGAGCGCGAGGGCCTCAGGGCCGCCGTCGGCGCCTCGCCCGGCGACTGCGCGTTCTTCGCCGCGGGCGAGCGCCGCGCGGCGCAGGGCCTGCTCGCCGCGGTGCGCCTCGAGGTCGGCGAGCGCTGCGGCCTCATCGACCACGACGCGTGGGCGTTCTGCTGGGTCGTCGACGCGCCGATGTTCGAGCCGACCGACGACGGCGGCTGGACGGCCGTCCACCACCCCTTCACCTCGCCGAAGGCCGAGTGGGCCGACCGCTTCGCCGACGACCCCGAGGGCGCGCTCGCCTACGCGTACGACATCGTCTGCAACGGCAACGAGATCGGCGGCGGCTCGGTCCGCATCCACTCCACCGAGGTGCAGAAGCGCGTCTTCGACGTCATCGGCGTCAGCGAGCAGGACGCCGCCGACAAGTTCGGCTTCCTGCTCGAGGCCTTCCAGTACGGCCCGCCGCCGCACGCCGGCATCGCCTTCGGCTGGGACCGCATCTGCATGCTGCTGGCCGGCGCGTCGTCGCTGCGCGAGGTCATCGCCTTCCCCAAGACGGGCGGCGGCGGCGACCCGCTCACCGGCGCGCCGACGCCGATCACGCCCGAGCAGCGCGCCGAGGCAGGCGTCGACTGGGTCCCCGAGGACTGACGGCCGGGCCTGCGTCACCCGGTACCGGCTCCCTGCGACTCCTGCTCCCGCGTCGGGAGCAGGAGTCGCAGGGCGCCAGGACCCCCCGCCGGCAGCGGCCGCGTGGGTCTCACCAGCGGCTGCGGATCTCCAGCGGCCCGCTCGTGCAGCGGTGCTCGTCGCGGAAGCCCAGGCTGTCGTAGAGCGCCCGGCCGGCGTCG
>CANKBT010000155.1 GCA_947479995.1 Frankiaceae bacterium
AACCCGCTCGGCGTGCCCGGCCGCATGAACGTCGGCCAGGTGCTCGAGACCCACCTCGGGTGGGTC
Organism: Frankiaceae bacterium; assembly: GCA_947479995.1. Taxonomy (GTDB): domain Bacteria; phylum Actinomycetota; class Actinomycetes; order Mycobacteriales; family SCTD01; genus CANKBT01. The sequence continues at coordinate 67 of CANKBT010000155.1, forward strand.
GCGAAGGCCGGCTGGCAGGTCGACGGCGCGGGCGACGCCGGCGCGGACCCGTGGAAGCAGCGCCTCACCGACATCGGTGCGGCGAGCTCGGCCCCGGGCAGCGTGCTCGCCACGCCCGTGTTCGACGGCGCGCTCGAGGACGAGATCACCGGCCTGCTCGACTCGACCACGCCGACCTTCGACGACCTCGGCACCGGCGCGCCCCGCCGGCTCATCGGGTCGTCCGGCAAGGCACGGCTGTTCGACGGCCGCTCCGGCGAGCCGTTCCCGGCCCCGATCTCGGTCGGCTACGTCTACATCCTGAAGCTGCTGCACCTGGTGGACGACAAGATCCACGCCCGCAGCACCGGCCCCTACTCGATGATCACGCAGCAGCCCCTGGGCGGGAAGGCCCAGTTCGGCGGCCAGCGCTTCGGCGAGATGGAGGTCTGGGCGATGCAGGCCTACGGCGCCGCGTACGCGCTGCAGGAGCTGCTCACCATCAAGAGCGACGACGTCCTCGGCCGCGTCAAGGTCTACGAGGCGATCGTCAAGGGCGAGAACATCCCCGAGCCCGGCATCCCCGAGTCCTTCAAGGTGCTCATCAAGGAGATGCAGAGCCTGTGCCTCAACGTCGAGGTGCTGTCGAGCGACGGCATGTCGATCGAGATGCGCGACACCGACGAGGACGTCTTCCGCGCGGCGGAGGAGCTCGGCATCGACCTGAGCCGGCGCGAGCCGAGCTCGGTCGAGGAGGTCTGACCCGGGAGCGGCGAGCCGGCTGACCGCCCCCGGGCAGCCCGCCGGATCGCCGCCGCCCCGCTCACCCGCACGTCTCCGCTAGACCCCAAAGAGAGAAGACACCGTGCTCGACGTCAACTTCTTCGACGAGCTCCGCATCGGCCTCGCCACCGCTGACGACATCCGCCAGTGGTCCCACGGCGAGGTGAAGAAGCCCGAAACGATCAACTACCGCACGCTCAAGCCGGAGAAGGACGGGCTCTTCTGCGAGAAGATCTTCGGCCCGACCCGCGACTGGGAGTGCTACTGCGGCAAGTACAAGCGCGTCCGCTTCAAGGGCATCATCTGCGAGCGCTGCGGCGTCGAGGTGACCCGCGCCAAGGTGCGCCGTGAGCGGATGGGCCACATCGAGCTGGCCGCTCCCGTCACGCACATCTGGTACTTCAAGGGCGTCCCGTCGCGCCTGGGCTACCTGCTCGACCTGGCGCCCAAGGACCTCGAGAAGATCATCTACTTCGCGGCCTACCTGGTCACCACGGTCGACGCCGACGCGCGCCACCGCGACCTGCCGACGCTCGAGGCCCAGATCCAGGTCGAGCGCGACCGCATCGAGGGCAAGCGCGACACCGACGCCGAGGCGCGGCAGAAGAAGCTCGAGGAGGACATCGCGGCCCTGGAGGCCGAGGGTGCCAAGGGCGACGTGCGCCGCAAGGTCCGCGAGGGCGCCGAGCGCGAGCTCCGCCAGCTGCGCGACCGCGCCCAGCGCGAGCTCGACCGCCTCGAGGAGGTCATCGACACCTTCCGCAAGCTCGAGGTCAAGCAGCTCATCGCCGACGAGCAGCTCTACCGCGAGCTGCGCGACCGCTTCGGCCAGTACTTCACCGGCGGCATGGGCGCCGAGGCGCTGCAGCGGCTGCTCGAGGGCTTCGACCTCGACGCCGAGGCGGAGTCGCTGCGCGAGACCATCCGCTCGGGCAAGGGCCAGAAGAAGGTCCGCGCGCTCAAGCGCCTCAAGGTCGTCGCGGCGTTCCTCAACACCCGCAACAGCCCCATGGGCATGGTCCTGGACTGCGTACCGGTCATCCCGCCGGACCTGCGCCCGATGGTGCAGCTCGACGGCGGCCGCTTCGCGACCTCGGACCTCAACGACCTGTACCGCCGGGTCATCAACCGCAACAACCGCCTCAAGCGGCTGCTCGACCTCGGCGCGCCCGAGATCATCGTCAACAACGAGAAGCGCATGCTGCAGGAGGCCGTCGACGCGCTGTTCGACAACGGCCGCCGCGGCCGGCCGGTGACCGGGCCGGGCAACCGCCCGCTCAAGTCGCTGTCCGACATGCTCAAGGGCAAGCAGGGCCGGTTCCGCCAGAACCTGCTCGGCAAGCGCGTCGACTACTCCGGCCGCTCGGTCATCGTCGTCGGCCCGCAGCTCAAGCTGCACCAGTGCGGCCTGCCCAAGCAGATGGCGCTCGAGCTGTTCAAGCCGTTCGTCATGAAGCGGCTGGTCGACCTCAACCACGCGCAGAACATCAAGAGCGCCAAGCGCATGGTCGAGCGCGCCCGCCCCGTCGTGTGGGACGTGCTCGAGGAGGTCATCACCGAGCACCCGGTGCTGCTCAACCGCGCGCCGACCCTGCACCGCCTGGGCATCCAGGCCTTCGAGCCGCAGCTGGTCGAGGGCAAGGCCATCCAGATCCACCCGCTCGTCTGCACGGCGTTCAACGCCGACTTCGACGGCGACCAGATGGCCGTGCACCTGCCGCTGTCGGCCGAGGCGCAGGCCGAGGCCCGCATCCTCATGCTGAGCAGCAACAACATCCTCAGCCCGGCCAACGGCCGTCCGGTCACGGCGCCGACCCAGGACATGGTCCTCGGCATCTACTACCTGACGTCCGAGAAGGCCGGCGCCACCGGCGAGGGCCGCTCGTTCTCCTCGCTGGCCGAGGCGACGATGGCGTACGACGCCCGCGAGCTCGACCTGCAGGCGCCCATCACGCTGCGCATGCGCGACCTCGTGCCGCCGCTCGGCACCCCGGTCGACGAGGACGCCACCGGCACGTCCGGCATGCGCCTCACGACCACGCTGGGCCGCGCGCTGTTCAACGAGACGCTCCCGGAGGACTTCCCCTTCTGGAACAAGCCCGTGAGCAAGCGCGAGCTGGGCTCGATCGTCAACGACCTCGCCGAGCGCTACCCCAAGGTGCAGGTCGCCGCGACGCTCGACGCCCTCAAGGAGACCGGCTTCCGCTGGGCGACGCGCTCCGGCGTGACGATCTCCATCGAGGACGTCGTGACCCCGCCCGGCAAGGCCGCGATCCTCGAGCGCTACGAGGGCGACGCCGAGAAGGTGGAGAAGCAGTACTCCCGCGGCGTCATCACCGTCGAGGAGCGCCGCCAGGAGCTCATCGAGATCTGGACCAAGGCCACCGCCGAGGTCGCCCGCGCCATGGAGGAGAACTTCCCGGCCACCAACCCGGTCTGGATGATGGTCCACTCCGGCGCGCGCGGGAACATGATGCAGGTCCGCCAGATCGCCGGCATGCGCGGTCTCGTGGCCAACCCGAAGGGCGAGATCATCCCGCGCCCGATCAAGTCCAACTTCCGCGAGGGCCTCACCGTCCTCGAGTACTTCATCGCCACCCACGGCGCCCGCAAGGGCCTCGCGGACACGGCGCTGCGGACCGCGGACTCGGGCTACCTGACCCGTCGCCTCGTCGACGTGTCGCAGGACGTCATCATCCGCGAGGAGGACTGCGGCACCGAGCGCGGCGTCCTCATGTCCATCGGCGACAAGAACGCCGAGGGCACGCTGGTCAAGGGCGCGCACGTGGAGACCTCGGTCTACGCGCGCACGCTGGCGGCCGACGTCGTGCAGGACGGTGCGACCGTGCTCGAGGCGGGCGCCGACCTCGGCGACGTCAACATCAGCCGGCTCATCGAGGCCGGGGTCGACCAGGTCAAGGTGCGCTGCGTCCTGACCTGCGACTCCAAGGTCGGCACCTGCGCGGCCTGCTACGGCCGGTCGCTCGCGTCCGGCAAGGCCGTCGACGTCGGCGAGGCGGTCGGCATCATCGCCGCGCAGTCCATCGGCGAGCCCGGCACGCAGCTCACCATGCGCACCTTCCACACCGGCGGCGTCGCCGGCGACGACATCACGCAGGGCCTGCCCCGCGTCGTCGAGCTGTTCGAGGCCCGCACCCCCAAGGGCGTGGCGCCGATCAGCGAGGTCGAGGGCCGCATCCGGATCGACGACACCGACAAGACCCGCAAGGTCGTCGTCATCCCGGACGACGGCAGCGAGGAGATCGCGTACGCCGTCTCCAAGCGCGCCCGGCTGCGCATCCAGGACGGCGACCACGTCTCGGTCGGCGAGAAGCTGCACGAGGGCGCGGTCAACCCGCACGAGGTGCTCCGCATCCTCGGCCCGCGCGCCGTCCAGCTGCACCTCGTCGCCGAGGTGCAGGAGGTCTACCGCTCGCAGGGCGTGTCGATCCACGACAAGCACATCGAGGTGATCATCCGCCAGATGCTCAAGCGGGTGAACGTCCTCGAGTCGGGCTCGACCGACTTCCTGCCGGGCTCGCTGACCGAGCGCACGATCTTCGAGACCGAGAACCGCCGCGTCGTGTCCGAGGGCGGGGAGCCGGCTGCCGGCCGCCCGGTCCTCATGGGCATCACCAAGGCGTCGCTCGCGACCGAGTCGTGGCTGTCGGCGGCCTCCTTCCAGGAGACGACCCGCGTGCTCACCGACGCGGCGATCCAGGCCAAGAGCGACTCGCTGCTCGGCCTGAAGGAGAACGTCATCATCGGGAAGCTCATCCCGGCGGGCACCGGCATCAGCCGCTACCGCAACATCCGGGTGGAGCCCACCGAGGAGGCCCGCGCGCAGGTCTACTCGATGGCCGGCTACGACGACCCGGACTTCGCGTTCGGCGGCAGCGGCGGCCAGGCCGTCCCGCTCGACGACTTCGACTACGGGCGCGACAGCTACCGCTAGTCCTCGTCACCACGCCGACGGCCGCTCCCCGCTGGGGGGCGGCCGTCGGCGCGTCCGGGGCGCGGCAGGCGTGGGACGATCGGCGCCATGACGACCCCGCCGCACGAGCCGCCGCCGGGCCAGGGCGGCTACGGCCCGCCGCGCTTCGACGAGCCCGGCCGGCCGCTCGGCCAGCCGCAGGGCCGGCCGGGCCCGTCCGCACCCGGCCCCGGGTACGGCCCGCCCGCGCCCGGCTACGGCCCGCCGCCGCCCGGCTGGGCGCCCGCCGGCGGCCCGCCGCCCGGCTGGGCCGGCCCGCCGCAGACGGAGTCCAAGGCGATCGTCGTCCTCGTGCTCGGCATCGCGTCGTTCGTCGTCTTCCCGGTCGTGCCGGCGATCGTGGCGCTGGCCATGGCGCCGGACGCCCGGCGCACGATCCAGGCGTCAGGCGGGCGCCTCACCGGTGAGGGGCTCGTGCAGGGCGGCGTCATCGCCTCGTGGATCAACCTCGGCCTGGCGCTCGCCGCGCTGCTGTTCTTCGCGTTCTTCGTCGTCGTCCTCGCGGCCGCCGGCACCAGCTGAGCCGGCGCCGGCCGCCGCCGCCTCCGCCGCCTCGCGCAGCGCGCCGTAGGCCTCGGCCAGCCGGGGCAGCTGCCACGAGGCGTTGAGCCCCGACGGGTTCGGCAGCAGCCAGACCGGCGCGCCGCCGACCCGGCGCTCCTGCGGCCCGACCGCCGCCCGGCGCTCGCCGGCCGCCACGCGCCAGGCCGACAGCCCGAGCACGCCGACCCAGGCCGGCCGCACGCGCCCGGCCAGCGCGGCCAGCCGGGGGAGCCCCGCGCGGAGCTCCTCGTCGTCGAGCTCGTCGGCGCGGGCGGTCGCGCGCGGCACCAGGTTGGTCACGCCGATCCCCGCGTCGAGCAGCGCCCCCGTCTCCGACGGGTGCAGGCGCCGCGGCGTCCACCCCGAGGCGTGCAGCACCGGCCACAGCCGGTTGCTCGGGTTGGCGAAGTGGTGGCCCGTCACGCCGGACCACAGCGACGGGTTGATGCCGCACAGCAGCACCCGCAGGCCCGGGCGCACGAGGTCCGGCACGACCGCGCCGTACGCGGCCTGCAGCGCCTCGGGGGAGGGGCGCCGGGAGGCGGGTCGGGGGCTCACGGGGTCCGCGTACCCGCTCCGGCGCGCGTGTGACGGGAGGCGCGCCGGGCGCCTTTGACCCCCCTCGGAGCGGCAGGTAGTGTCAACACCCGTGCCTGGGGTGACCCAGGACGTCCGGCACGCCCGCGTGCCCCCCGGCTCTCCCGGGAGGGCAGCACCAGGGCCGAGACGACACCCCCCCGCTCCGGAGAACGACACCCGGTGCAGCGCGACCCGGGCGACACGCCCGACCGCGGGGGCCGCACGAGCGCCGCACGCACCACGCCCACACCGGCAGAACACGAGCAGGAGACGCGTTGCCCACGATCCAGCAGCTGGTCCGCAAGGGCCGGCAGGACAAGATCGAGAAGACCAAGACGCCGGCCCTCAAGGGGAGCCCGCAGCGTCGCGGCGTGTGCACGCGCGTCTACACGACGACGCCGAAGAAGCCGAACTCCGCGCTCCGCAAGGTGGCCCGCGTGCGCCTCACCAGCGGCGTCGAGGTCACGGCCTACATCCCGGGCGTCGGCCACAACCTGCAGGAGCACAGCATCGTGCTCGTCCGCGGCGGTCGCGTGAAGGACCTCCCCGGCGTGCGCTACAAGATCATCCGCGGCTCGCTCGACACCCAGGGCGTCCGCAACCGCAAGCAGGCTCGCAGCCGCTACGGCGCCAAGAAGGAGAAGAGCTAGTGCCGCGCAAGGGTCCCGCCCCGAAGCACCCGGTCGTCGTCGACCCCGTCTACGGCGCTCCGCTGGTCACCAGCCTCATCAACAAGGTGCTGCTGGACGGCAAGCGCTCCACCGCCGAGCGCATCGTCTACGGCGCCCTCGAGGGCTGCCGCGAGAAGACCGGCGCCGACCCGGTCATCACGCTCAAGCGCGCGCTCGACAACGTGAAGCCGACCCTCGAGGTCCGCAGCCGCCGCGTCGGCGGTGCGACCTACCAGGTGCCGATCGAGGTCCGCGCCGGCCGCTCCACCACGCTGGCCCTGCGCTGGCTCGTGCAGTACTCCCGCGGCCGCCGCGAGAAGACGATGACCGAGCGCCTCATGAACGAGCTGCTCGACGCGAGCAACGGCCTCGGTGCCGCGGTCAAGCGCCGCGAGGACATGCACAAGATGGCCGAGTCGAACAAGGCCTTCGCGCACTACCGCTGGTAGTCCGCGCCCCCCGTACCACCTGACCCTCAGACCCAGGAAGAAGAGCCGCCGTGGCCAGCAACGCGATCCTCGCCAAGACCCGCAACATCGGGATCATGGCGCACATCGACGCGGGCAAGACCACCAC
>CANKBT010000156.1 GCA_947479995.1 Frankiaceae bacterium
CCGATGTCGACCGGGTCGCCGGCGACGTCGCGCACCGTGCCGGCGACGCGCTCGGGGGTCGCGACCGCGGCGACGTCCTGCGCCGTCGCGTCGCCGTACGGGCCGCTCACGTGCCGAGCCGGCGTGCGGCGCGGGCGGTGGTCCTCGAGGTGGTCACGGGCGCTCCTGGCTGGGTCGTTCGGAGGGACCTCGGCGTGCCGCGGTAGGCGCCGCCGACGCGCGGCAGTAGACCACGCCATTGACTGTTGTCACAACGTGTGTTGACCTCGACGGGTGTCGACCCGCCCTGCCGTGCCCGCCGCTGACCGTGCGACCGAGGTCGACGTGCTCGTCGTCGGGGCGGGCCTGTCCGGCATCGGCGTCGCCTGCCGCCTCGCCCGTCGCGGCGGCACCCGCTTCGTCGTCCTCGAGCGGCGCCAGGCCATCGGCGGCACGTGGGACCTGTTCCGCTACCCCGGCGTGCGCTCGGACTCCGACATGTACAGCTTCGGGTACGCCTTCCGGCCCTGGCACGGCACGGACGTCCTGGCGAGCGGCGAGAGCATCCGGCAGTACGTGCAGGACACGGCCCGCGCCTTCGGCGTCGACGAGCACGTGCGCTTCGGCCGCAGGGTGGTGGCGGCGCGCTGGGCCGGCGCGGAGGCGCGGTGGCGGGTCGAGGTCGTCGACGAGGCCACCGGGGCGAAGCAGGAGTGGGTCTGCCGGTTCCTCGTCGGGGCCACCGGCTACTACGACTACGACGGCGGCCACCGGCCGGAGTTCCCCGGCGAGGCCGACTACACGGGCCGCGTCGTCCACCCGCAGCAGTGGCCGGCGGACCTCGACCACACCGGCAAGCGCGTCGTCGTCATCGGCAGCGGCGCCACCGCGATCACCCTGGTGCCGGCGATGGCGGCGCAGGCCGCGCACGTGACGATGCTGCAGCGCTCCCCGACGTACGTCATGCCGGTGCCCGCGGTCGACCCCGTGTCGAGCCGCCTGGCCCGCGTCGGCGTCCCGGCCCGCACGGTGCACCGGCTCGGCCGGTCGCGCAACGTGCTGCTGCAGCGCGCGCTCTACGACCTGTCCAAGAAGGCCCCGGCCGTGGCCCGCGCGCTGCTGCTCGCCGGGGTGCGGCTGCAGCTGCGCGGCCGGGTCGACCTGCGCCACTTCACGCCGTCGTACGCGCCGTGGGACGAGCGGCTGTGCGTCGTCCCGAGCGGCGACCTGTTCGCCGTGCTGCGGCAGGGGCGGGCCTCGGTCGTCACCGACGTCATCGACACCTTCACGCCGACCGGCGTCCGGCTGGCGTCCGGGCAGGAGATCGAGGCCGACGTCGTCGTCACGGCCACCGGCCTGCGCGTGCAGATGCTGGGCGGGGCGCGGCTCGAGGTCGACGGCGAGCCGGTGCGGGTGCCCGAGCGGGTGCTCTACAAGGGCATGCTGCTCGACGGCGTCCCGAACGCCCTGGTGGTCCTCGGCTACACGAACGCGTCGTGGACGCTCAAGGCGGACCTCGTCTCGGACTACCTCTGCCGGCTGCTCGACCACATGGACGAGCACGGGCACGCGCAGGTCGTCGCGGTCGCGGACGACGCGGACCGGTCCGACGTCTCCGCGCTCGGGGACGCCCTGCGCTCGGGCTACGTCCAGCGCGCCGACGGCGTGATGCCGCGGCAGGGCACCCGCGCGCCGTGGCGGGTGCTCGACCACTACTACCGCGACCGCCGGGCGCTGCGGCGCGACCCGGTCGCCGACGACGCCTTGCGCTTCGGCGCCGCCCTCGACGACGCGGTGCGGGCGACGGCCTGACGCTCCCGCGGGGCCGAGCCGAGGTCGAGGCGGGCGCGGCGCCGGAGCGGCGCCGCCCTCAGCCCAGCAGGGCCCGCGCCCGGTCGGCGACCCGCGCGTGCGCCTCCGCGTCGAGCTCGACCGCCCCGTCCTGCAGCAGGCCGGGGCCGCCGCGCAGCGGCCCGCCGGGCACGTGCGGCGCGAGGTTGACGTGGAAGTGGGGCACGCGGTCGCCGAACACGTACGCGTAGACCCGCTCGGCGCCGGCGGCCTGCTTGAGCACGGCCGTGGCCCGCGCCAGCACCACGCCGAAGCTCTGCGCCTCGTCGCCGTCGAGGTCCTCGACGTACGGCACGTGCCGGACGGGCTCGAGGTGCGCGAAGCCCGCGACGGCGCCCCGGAGCACCGCGGACAGCCGCCACTGCCCGTCCTCCCAGAGCCGGACGCGGGAGAAGGCGGCGTCGGCCGCGCCGGCGTCGCACAGCAGGCAGGCGGTCACGCCCGCGACCCTGGCACGCGCGGGGGGCGGGCGTCCGCCTCGGCCGCGTAGTGCGTTGTCCACGGGGCACGGTGGCCCGGTGGACGTGCACCGCCTGCCCCGCGACCCGGGCAGCGCCCGGGAGGCCCGGCGGCTCGTGCGCGCGCACCTCGCCGACCACGTGCCCGAGGAGCCGCTCGAGGACGCCGTCCTGCTGGCCAGCGAGCTCGTCACCAACGCGCTGCTGCACACGCGGTCGGGCGTCCTCAGCCTGGCGGTCGACCACGGGCCCGGCCGCGTCAGCGTGGGCGTCGGCGACGACAGCCCCGACCTGCCGACGACGACGCCGGCCGTCGGGCTGGTGACCTTCGGGCGCGGCCTGCCGCTGCTGCAGGACCTCGCCGACGAGTGGTGGGTCGAGCAGCACCCGGGCGACGGCAAGACGGTGTGGTTCCGCGTCCTGTGGTGACGCCGGCGTGCGGGGTCAGGCCGAGCGGGCGGTCCGCCCGCCGGTGGCGTACGCGCCGGCCTCGGCGGTGTTGTCCTCGACCCAGTGCAGGATCGCCGCGGCGAGCCCGCGCGGCACGCCCTCCGGCGCGAGCTCGCTGAAGGCGAAGCCCTGCTCGACCCGCTCGACGTCGACCGCCCGGTGGTCGCGGCACCAGACGGCCGCCTCCGCGGCGGTGCCGCGGAACAGCTCCTGCTCGACCTCGCCGTACGGCCGCACGGTGATGCTGTCGGCGGCGCGGCCGGCCTGGCCGACGTAGACGAGCCGGTAGCCGTCGTCGAGCCACGGCTGGTGCAGCGCGGTGCGGCGCTGCTCGTCGGCGGCCACCAGCGCGACGGCGTCGCGCACGATCTGCCCCAGGTCGTGCGGTCCCAGGTCGTGCGGTCCCGGGTCGTGCGGTCCCAGGTCGTGGTGGTCCATGGTCCTCCCGCGCTCCGCGCCCTCGCGTGCGGAGCGGCGCGCGGCGCCCGCGCGGCTCCGGTCACGGCCGCCCCGCGAGGAGCGGCTCCGGTCGTCCGAGCGTGCCGGGGGTCCCGGCGGCCCGCAACTCCGGGCGCCCCCGCACCGCCGTTGACGGCGCCCCCGGCGCGCTCCACACTCGGCGCCGCCGACGACCCCTGACCCTGGAGCGGTGCGTGGACGAGCTCGCCCTCGCCGTCGAGCAGTACGAGGCGTGCCGGGAGGTCCTGCTGCACGACGCCGACCCCACCGAGCGGGACGGGGCGTCCTTCCTGCACGCCCGCATCGCGCTCTACGAGACGCTCCAGCGCGACGGCTGGCTGCCCGACCCGGTGCTGGCGGCGCAGGTCGAGCAGGACCGCTGGTCGCTGCGCCGCGGCCGGGTGCCGCGGCGGCTGGCCGACGGCGCACGGGAGGGCCGGGCCCCCCGGGACGACTAGCCGGTCGGCACGGGCCGGACGGGCCTAGGCGGCCACCTCGAACCAGACCGTCTTGCCGTCGCCGGGGTGCTGGTCGACGCCCCAGTCGGCGCTGAGCAGGTCGAGCAGCACGACGCCGCGCCCCGTCGTGTCGAGCGCCCCGTGCGCCTGCAGCCGGCGCTTCGGCAGCCCGTGGTCGTCGTCGCTCACGGCGACCCGCAGCCCGCGGGGCGTCCGCTCGGCGCGCACGGCCACGTCGCCGCTGCGCGTGTGCAGCAGGGCGTTGGTGACGACCTCGCTGGTGAGCAGGACCGCGGTGTCGGCCACGTCGTCGTCGAGCCCGGCCGCGGCGCTGCGCACGTGGGCGCGGGCGCGACGCGGCGCAGAGGGCTCGCGAGGCAGCCGGAGGTGTTCCACAGCGCAGGTCTGCCCTGACCTGCGCCGACGCACCGCGGCACCGCCGTCCGGGGGTGACCGGCGCGCGCGCCCGCCGGGCGCCGGCCCGGCCGTCGTCCCCGCCTAGTCGTCGTCGGCGGGCCCGCCGTCGGCGGGCAGCGCGGGCGGCCAGGCCGTCTCGACGGCGCGCACCTCCGCCTGCGCGGTGGCCTGCGCGGCCAGGGGCACGCGCACGCCGTCCTCGAGGGCCTCGAGCGGGACGGCGTACGGGCTGGTGCTCACGGCGCGAGGGTGCGCGCGGCACCCGGGGCCGTCAAGCGCCCTCGCGGGCGACGACGGCCCACGCCGCGCGGGCCAGGCCCTCCGCGACCTCGGGCGTGGCCGGCCGGCCGACCACGGAGTACCGGTGGAACAGCGGCGCGATGACGAGGTCGACGAACCGGTCGACGAGCTCCTCCGGGTCGCCGTCGAGCACGCCGTCGCGCCGGCCGGCGTCGACGGCCAGCCGCAGGTCGCGCCGGTTGCCGTCCACGAAGGTCTGCAGCACGGCGCGCTGCGCCGGGTCGTCCTGCGCGGTCAGCGCGAGGCTGAGCGCCGCGCGCCCCCAGACGTCGGTCAGCCCGGCGGCGACGGCGCGGGCGTACGACACGAGGGTCGCCTGCCCGTCGATGCCGGCGGTCGGCTCCTCCGAGGCGTCCGCGCGGGCGGCGAAGGCGTCGCGCAGCACCTCCTCCTTGGTGCGCCAGTGGCGGTAGAGCGTGCTGCGCGCGACCCCCGACCGCTCGCTGACCAGGTCGACGGTGACGCCCTCGAAGCCGACCTCGGTGAGCAGGTCCCAGGCCGCCTCGAGCACGCGCGTGCGGGTGCGCGCGATCCGCGGGTCGGTGCTCACGCGTCGAGTCTGCCCCTCGACTTGTAGAACTGAGCAGTTTCGTACAGGCTGCCGGTCGACGACGCCCGCTCTCCCGGAGGAACCCGTGACCCAGGCCGCTCCCGACCCCCGCCGCTACAAGGCGCTGTCGGTCCTGCTGCTCGTGCAGTTCATGCTCATCCTCGACGTCTCGGTCGTGAACATCGCGCTGCCCGCGATCCAGGAGGACCTCGCCTTCAGCCCGTCCGGGCTCACCTGGGTCGTCGACGGCTACGTGCTCATGGCCGGCAGCCTGCTGCTGCTCGGCGGCCGCCTCGGCGACGTGCTGGGCCGCCGGCGCATGTTCGTCGCGGGCGTCGTCGTCTTCGGCGTGGCCTCGGTCGCGTGCGGGCTGGCGCAGGACTCCGCCACGCTGGTCACGGCCCGCTTCGCGCAGGGCGTCGGCGAGGCGCTCGCTGCACCCGCGGCGTTCGGCCTCATCGCCCTGCTGTTCACCGACGTGCGCGAGCGCACCCGCGCCATCGGGCTGTTCGGCGGCATCTCCGGCCTCGCCGGCACGAGCGGCCCCATCCTGTCGGGCGCGCTCGTCGAGTACGCGAGCTGGCGGTGGATCTTCCTGCTCAACATCCCGGTCGCGGTCCTCGCCCTCGTCGCGGTGCCGCGCCTGGTGCGCGGCGACCTCGGCCGCAGCCGGGCCGGCGTGCGCGCCCTCGACCTGCCCGGCGCGCTGCTCGCGACGCTCGGCCTCACCGGCGTCGTGTTCGGCCTCATCGAGGCCGCGTCCGAGCCGTGGGGCTCGGCGGCCGTGCTGCTCCCGCTGCTCGGCGGGCTGGCGGTGCTCGGCGCCTTCGTCGTCTCGCAGACGTGGGTCCGCACCCCGCTGCTGCCGCTGCGCTTCCTGCAGGAGCGCACCCGCGTCAGCGCCAACCTCGTGACGGTGCTGTTCTTCTCCGTCTTCTTCAGCCAGTTCTTCATCACCACGCTCTTCCTGCAGGACGTGCTCGGCTTCTCGGCGCTGCGCGCCGGGCTCGGCTTCCTGCCCTTCGGCCTGGCCATCGGCGCCGCGCTGGGGCTCGCGACGCAGGTCATCCCCCGCGTGGGCTACCGGCCGGTGCTCGTGACCGGGCTGGTGCTCAGCGCGGCCGGCGCGCTGCTGTTCACCCGCATCACCCCGGACGGCTCGTACCTCACGCAGGTGCTGCCGGCGAGCGTGCTGTTCGCCCTCGGCTCCGGCCTCGTGCTGCCGACGCTGGGCAACGCCGCGGTCTTCCGCGTCACCGACGACGACGCCGGCCTGGCGTCCGGGCTGCAGCAGGCGCTGCAGCAGATCGGCGGGGCGATCGGCCTCGCGGTGCTGGTGACGCTGGCGCTGCGCAGCGCCGAGGACGCGCTGCGCGGCGGCGGCACCGACCCGGCCGCCGCCATCACCGACGGCTACGTGCTGGCGCTGCGCGTCGGCACCGGCGTGCTCGTCGCAGCGGCCGTGCTGGCGACCGTGCTGCTGCGCCGCGACGCCGGGCGCGGCGAGACGGTGGCACCGGCCGCGGCGTGACGCAGGCGGCGACCGGGCGCTCGCCCCAGGGCGCTTGACCTGCGTGCGGCCTGAAGGTCCACCGTGGGCGGGTGCCCGCCGACCCCGACCTGCTCACCATCGGCGACTTTGCGCGCGCCGTCGGGCTGCCGGCGAGCGCGCTGCGCCACTACGACGAGTGCGGGCTGCTCGTGCCGGCGCGCACCGACGCCGCGACCGGCTACCGCTACTACACGCCGGCGCTGGAGCGCCGCGCCCGCCTCGTCGCGCGGATGCGCGCGGTGGGCGTGCCCATCGAGGCGATGCGGCTCGTCCTCGACGGCACGCCCGCGCAGGCCCGCGGCGTGCTCGACGGCGTCGCCGCCGACCGCGAGCAGCAGGCGCAGCGCACCCGCGAGGCGCTGCAGGCGGTGCTCGCCACCCTCGAGGACGACCGCGCGGCGACGGCGGTGCCGGTGCGGCTCGACGGCCCGGTGCTCGCCGCCGCGCTGCGCCAGGTGCAGGCCGCCGCCGACGTCGACGCGACGTCCGCGCTGTCGGCCGTGGCGCTCGACGCCCGCGACGGCGAGCTCGACGCGGTGGCGACCAACCGGCACTGGATGGCGCGCCGCACCCTGGCGGTGCCCGGGGCCCGCGGGGAGGCGCGCGCCGTGCTGCGGCTCGGTGCCGTCGCCGCGCTCGTCGACCGGCTCGAGGCCGCCGGCGAGGTCGAGCTGCTGCTCGCGGGCGACGCGCTGCAGGTCGACGGCGCGCCC
>CANKBT010000157.1 GCA_947479995.1 Frankiaceae bacterium
CGCCGCAGCGCGCCGTTCCTGCCGATGGTGCTGCGCGCCGACCTCGACGCCGCGCTCGTCGACGCCGCGGTGCGCGCGGGGGCGGAGCTGCGCACCGGCGTCACGGTCACGGGCTACGCCGAGCAGGACGGCGTCGTCGAGGTGACGACGAGCGCGGGCGTCCTGCGCGCCGGCGCGGTGGTCGCGGCCGACGGCTCGCAGGGCCGCGCAGCGGCGTACGTCGGTGTCGTGTGCGACCAGGTCGACCTCGGGCTCGAGGCCGAGCTGCCGACGCCGCCGGGCAGCGACTGGGCCGGGCACGTCCGCCTCGACTGGGGGCCGGTGCCCGGCTCGTACGGCTGGGTCTTCCCGAAGGGCGACACGCTCACGGTCGGCGTCATCGGCGACCGCGCGCAGGGCGAGGCGCTGCGGGCGTACTACCGGGCCTTCGTCGCCTCGCTGGGCCTCGACCTCGCCGACGCCCTGCAGGACGGCGGGCACCTCACCCGCGTGCGCGCCCCGGGCTCGCCGCTGCGGCGCGGCCGGGTGCTCGTGGCCGGCGACGCCGCCGGGCTGCTCGAGCCGTGGACGCGCGAGGGCATCTCGTTCGCCCTGCGCTCCGGGGCGCTGGCAGGCGCCGCGGCGGCGGCCGACCCGGCGGCGTACGAGGCGGCGGTCGAGCGCGAGCTCGGCGCCGAGGTGGCCGCGGGCCGGCAGGCGCTCGCGGCCTTCGCCCGGCACCCGCGGGCCGTGCACGAGGTGATGCGGCTCGTGCCGCGGATGTGGCCGCTGTTCGTGCGGCTCGTGAGCGGCGGGACGACGCTGGCCGAGCAGCTCGAGCGGCGGCCGGTGCGCCTGCTGGTCGCCGTCCTGCGCCGCGCCCCGCGCCCGCGGGTCGCGGGCCTCAGCCGAACTCGGCCCGCACCTGCTCCCCGTGCTCGTCCAGCAGCGGAGCCGCCGGCCGCGCGACCGGGTCGGGGTACGCCGACAGCTTGAGCGGCTGGCCGGGCAGGCGCAGCCCGCCCGCGGTCACGACCATGCGCCGCGCCGCGGTCTGCGGGCTGTCGACGGCCTCGGCGACCGTGCTGATCGGGCCGCTCGGCACGCCGGCGAGGTCGAGCTCGCCCAGCCAGTGCTCGGCGTCGCGCGTGCGCAGCGCCGCCTCGAGCTCGTCCTTGAGCGCCTCGCGGTGCGCGTGCCGGTCGGCGTTGGTGGCGTAGCGCGGGTCGGCGACCAGGCCCGGCAGGCCGAGCGTGCGGGCGAGCGCGGCGAAGAGCGCGTCGTTGGCGGCGCACACGGTGATGTCGCGGTCGGCGCAGGCGAAGGTGTCGAACGGGGCGATGGCGTAGTGCGCGTTGCCGATGGCCACCGGGTCGACGCCGGTCGCGAGGTAGGCCAGCGCCGCCCCCTCCAGCAGGCTCACCGTCGCGTCGTACATCGCGACGTCGAGGTGCGTGCCGCGCCCGGTGCGCGCGACGCCGAGCAGGGCGGCCGTGATGCCGCCGAAGGCGTGCAGGCCGGCCGACAGGTCCGCGACCGGCACGCCCGGCTTGACCGGCGGGCCGCCCGCCTCGCCGGTCACGCCCAGGATCCCGCTCATGGCCTGCACCACCGCGTCGTACGCGGGGCGCTGCGACCACGGGCCGGTGTGGCCGAAGCCGGAGATGGAGCAGGAGACCAGCCGCGGGTTCGCCGCCAGCAGCGCGTCGGGCCCCAGGCCGAGGCGGGCCATGACGCCCGGGCGGTAGTTCTCGACGACGACGTCGGCCCGGGCGGCGAGCGCGCGCGCGACGGCGAGGTCGGGCGGGCTCTTGAGGTCGAGCGCCACCGACTGCTTGCCGCGGTTGACCCGGGCGAAGTAGAGCGAGCGGCCGTCGGCGAAGGGGCCGTAGTGCCGGGAGTCGTCGCCGGTGCCCGGCCGCTCGACCTTGACCACCCGCGCGCCGAGGTCGGCGAGCATCATCGTCGCGAACGGCCCGGCGAGCACGCGGCTGAAGTCGGCCACCAGGAGTCCGGACAGGGGCCCCTCGGGCAGCGGCTGCGACACGCCCCACATCCTGCTCGACGGGAAGGTCGGGTGCGGATGTGGTGTTGTGAACGGCATGACAGGCACCGTGACCCCTGCAGCCCCCACCTCGACCCTCACCGCTGCTGACCGTTGCGACCGCTGCGGTGCCCAGGCCCGTGTCCGCGTGGTCCTGGCCTCCGGCGACCTGACGTTCTGCGGCCACCACGCCAAGGCCTACGAGGACAGCCTCAAGCCCACCGCTCTCGAGTGGGTCGACGAGACGTCCAGCATCGACTGAGCGGTCCCCCACCCCTGACGGCCGTCCCTCCTCGAGGGGCGGTCGTCTTCGCGTCTGCGGGCCCGTCCGCCTGACCTAGAACGGCACGGAGCGGGCGGCCCAGCGGCCGTCGCGGTGCTCGACCGCGAGCGGCAGGCCGTACGCCGCGGTGAGGTGCTCCCCGGTGAGCACGCTGCGCACCGGGCCCTGGGCGACCACCCGGCCGCGCGCCAGCACGAGCGCGTGCGTGGTGCCGACCGGCACCTCCTCGACGTGGTGCGTGACGAGCACCGACGTCGGCGCCGTGCGGTCGGCCGCGAGGCCGGTGAGCAGGCGCAGCAGCGCCTCGCGGGCGCCGAGGTCGAGCCCGGCCGCCGGCTCGTCGAGCAGCAGCAGCTCGGGGTCGGTCATGAGCGCCCGGGCGAGCAGCACGCGCTTCTTCTCGCCGGACGACAGCGTGCCGAAGCGCCGCTCCTCGAAGGCCCGCATCCCGACCCGGTGGAGCAGCCCGCGCGCCTGCGCGAGGTCGCCCTCGTCGTACGGCTCGCGCCAGCGGCCGAGCACGCCGTACGCCGCCGTGACCACGACGTCGAGCGCCGTCTCGCGCGCCGGCACCCGGTCGGCCAGTGCCGCGCTCGACTCCCCCACCCGCGTGCGCAGCTCGCGCAGGTCGGCGCGGCCGAACACCTCGCCGAGCAGCTCGACCGTGCCGCGCGAGGGGTAGAGGGCGCCGGTCGCGACCTGGAGCAGCGTGCTCTTGCCGGCGCCGTTGGGGCCGAGCACGGCCCAGCGCTCGCCCTCGGAGACCACCCAGTCGACGTCCGCGAGCAGCACCGCGCGGCCGCGGACGACCCCGACCCCGGTCAGCTCGAGGACGGGCTCGGGGGCGTCGGGGAGCACGCCGCTCACGCTAGTGCGCGCCCGCCCCTACTCTCGGGACATGGGGTACCGCTGCTTCGACGTCGCCATCTCCGACGCGGTCGCGCACGTGCGGCTCGACCGCCCGGACGAGCTCAACACGATGACGCCCGACTTCTGGCGCGAGCTGCCGGAGATCGTCACGGGCATCAGCCGCGACGCCAGCGCGCGGGTGGTGGTCATCAGCAGCACCGGCAAGCACTTCAGCGCCGGCATGGACCTGTCGGTCTTCGCCGGCGGCGGGCTCGCCGACGGCGCGAGCGCCGAGGCCGGGCGGCGGCACGCCCGCACCCGCGGGCACGCCAAGGCGCTGCAGTGGTCGTTCACCGCCCTCGAGAAGGCGCGCGTGCCGGTGCTGGCCGCGGTGCAGGGCGGCGTCGTCGGCGGGGCGGTCGACCTCGTCACCGCCTGCGACCTGCGCTACGCCACCGCCGACGCGTGGTTCTGCGTGCAGGAGATCAACATCGGCATGACCGCCGACGTCGGCACGCTGCAGCGCCTCGGCACGGTCGTGCCCGAGGGCTTCGCGCGCGAGATGGCCTTCACCGGTCGTCGCGTCCGGGCCGACCGGGCGTACGAGGTGGGCCTGGTGCAGCAGGTCTTCCCCGACCACGACGCGCTGCTCGACGGCGTGCTGGAGACGGCGCGCGAGATCGCCTCGAAGTCCCCGCTGGCGATCTGGGGCACCAAGGTCGCGATGAACTACGCGCGCGACCACTCCGTCGACGACAGCCTCGACCAGATCGCCACCTGGCAGGCCGGCATGTTCCAGCCCGACGACATGACCGAGGCCTTCACGGCCAAGGCCGAGGGCCGCGCGCCGGTCTTCCCCGAGCTGCTGCCGGAGCCCGAGGGCCTCTAGCCCGGCGGGGCCCAGGTCGAGACCCGCACCGACAGGGCGGTCGTCGCCGGCCCGGTCGGCGCCGCGGGGGCGTGCCGGCTGCTCGGCCCCATCGCCACGATGAGGGCCACCTCGTCGGCGGTGAGCGCCAGCGGGCGCTCGACGAGCACGTCCTGCACCCGGGTCCAGCCGGCCAGGCGGGCCTCGAGCCGCTCCTGCTTGCGCGGGTCGACGGTGACGAGCCCGAGCCCGTCGACGAGCGCGCGCAGGTGCCGGCCGGTCGGCACGGCGACGACCAGCCGGCCGCCGGGCGCGAGCACGCGCGCGGCCTCCTCGGCCGCCCGCGGAGCGAAGACGGTGAGCACGGCGCGGGCGGTGCCGTCGGCGAGCGGCAGCGGCGCCCACGCGTCGGCGACCACCGAGGCCAGGCGCGGGTGCGCGCGAGCCGCGCGCCGGGCGGCGTGCTTCGACAGGTCGAGCGCCACGCCGGTGCCGCCGACGGCCTCGAGCACCCGGGCGGTGTGGTGCCCCGTGCCGGCGCCGACGTCGACCACCGCGCCCGCACCCGCGGGCACGGCGGCCGCGAGGGCCTCGGTCAGCGGGGCGTAGCGGCCGGTCGCGAGGAAGCGCGCCCGCGCGTCGACCATCGCCGCGGTGTCGGCGGTGCCGGCGCGGGCGCCGCCGGGCAGCAGGTTGAGGTAGCCCTGCCGCGCGACGTCGTGCGCGTGCCCCTGCGCGCAGCGCACGACCGCGCTCTCGCGGGCGAGGGGCGACGCGCAGTGCGGGCAGCGCAGCAGCGGCAGCGCCGCGTCGAGCGCCCCCAGGTCGGTCAGGGGCTCGTGGTCGCCGTGGGGGTGGGCGTCACGGCGGGCGGGGTGGTGGCGGGCGGCGTGGTGGCCGGCGGCGGCGTGGTCGCGGGCGGCGCGGGGGGCGTCGTGGGCGCGGGGGCCGGCGCGGCGGTGTCACCGCTCGGGTTGTCGGTGCCGGCGGCTGCGGAGCCCGCCTCGAAGGTGTAGCGCCCGCCGTACAGCTGGACGGTCGTGCCCACGCCGATCAGGTCGAGCAGCGCCTTGGCGTCGGTGCGGGTGACGCGCACGCAGCCGTGGCTGGCCGGGCCGGCCGGCACGCTGTTCGAGCCGTGGATGGCCCAGCCCTTGTAGAAGTACTGCGGGTCGTACAGCGTGCCGAGGTCGGCGTTGCGCTCGCCGACGATGCGGCGCTGGATCGTGAACTGCCCGACCGGCGTGAGGGCGGTCGCCTTGCCGCCGCTCTTCTGCGTGTAGCGCTCGCCGTTGCCGCTGCTCACCGGCATGATGCGCGTGATCCGGCCGCCGTCGACGACGTACAGCACCTGCTTGTCGAGGTCGACCTCGACGCGGTCGGCGGGGGCCGAGTAGCGCAGCACCGGGGCCTTGGGGGCGGCGAGCGCGGCGAGCGTCTTCGGGCCGACCGAGCCGTCGGCGCCCAGGCCGTTGACCTTCTGGAAGGCCATGACCGCCGAGCGCGTGCTGCCGCCGGACGAGCCGTCGACCGGACCGGCGTAGTAGCCCTGGTCCTTGAGCGACTGCTGCACGGCCTTGACGTCGTACGCGGGGGCGGCCGGCGCGGGCGGGGCCGTGGTCGGCGCGGGCGGGGCGACCGGCGCGGGCGGCGGCGTCGTGGCGGGCGCGGTGGTGGCCGGCGCGGTCGTCGAGGCGACCGGCGCGGGCGACGCCGCCTGGCGGGCCTCGCTGCCGCTGCACGCCGTGAGGGCGAGCGCGAGCACGGTCAGACCAGCAGCGACGGGCAGGGCGGTGCGGGGCACGTGCGACTCCTCGAGCGGCGGACCGGGCGGTCGAGGGGGAGACGCCCGGGGAGGCCGCGGGGTTGCGTGCGGCGGGAGAACGGTAGCCGCTGCTCAGCCCGCGGGGCGGGAGTGACGCAGGGTGATGCTCATCCGTGCCCCGCTCGCGGTGCGCTCGCGCGGCACCGTGTGGTGCCAGTCGTGCTGGCACGCGCCGCCCATGACGAGCAGGTCGCCGCCGCCCGGGGCGTAGCGCCGCGCGACCGGGCCGCCCCCGGCCGGGCGCAGCAGGAACGACCGCCGCGCGCCGAGGGAGACGGTCGCCACGAGCGGGTCGCGCAGCACCTTGCGGACGGTGTCGGCGTGCCAGGCGACCGCGTCGCTGCCGTCGCGGTAGAGGTTGACCAGGCAGGAGTCGAAGCGCACGCCGTAGCGGTCGGACAGCACGTCGGCCAGCTCGGCCAGCTCGGGCGGCAGCGCCGCGCCCGTCGGCCAGACCGCCACCAGGCGCGGCTCGAGCACCGTGCTGTCCCACATCTGCCGGCTGCGCTGCTGCCACGGCGCCCGCTCGCGCAGCAGGTCGAACAGCGCGGCGTGGTCGCCGACCCAGCCGGGCACCACGTCGAGCCAGCTCCGCGCGTCGAGCGCGTCGCGGCGCAGGCCGTCGAAGGACAGCCGGCCCCCGGCCGGCTCCTCCTCGAACAGCGCGCCCTGCCAGGCGACCTCGGGTGCCACCCCTCCAGTCTGCGCTCCAGGTCCGTCAGTGGGAGGATGGGCGCACGGCACCACCACCTCGACGAGAGCCGCTGCCATGCCCCAGCAGTCCCGCGAGCCGCAGGTCGTCACCGTCACCACGGCGCGCCTGTCGCACACCGACGACATCGCCCTGCGGGAGAAGCGCTACATCCTCACGCAGGCCAGCCGCCTCGTCTGCGTCATCGCCGCGGTGGCCCTGCCGGTGCCGATGTGGGCCAAGCTGCTGTTCATCGTCGGCGCGGTGGCCCTGCCCTGGCTCGGCGTCGTGGCCGCCAACGCCGGCCCGACCGTCCAGCGCAGCAGGGAGACGGCGATCCGCACCGGCCTGGCCGAGACGCTGCCGTCCGACGAGCCGGTGCGCCTCGCGATCGAGCCCGGGCGCGTCGTCGACGGCTGAGCGCCGCCAGCTCCTGCCCCGCTCCCCGTTCCTGCCGCTCCCCCGGCTCCTGCCGCAGTGATCACAGCGGAGCGCCCGGAGATCGCGCCGACGAGGGCCCGCCCGCGCGTCGACGCCCGGCAGGTCGGGCTCGGTCGCCGCAGTGATCGCCCGCGAGCCGCCCGCCCGTCGCGATCACTGCACGCACGAGGACGGC
>CANKBT010000158.1 GCA_947479995.1 Frankiaceae bacterium
CCGCCGGCACGTCGAGGTCGTCGGCCAGGGCCGCCCGCACGCGCTGCCGCAGCGGCGCGGCCGGCGGCGCGGCCGGGCGGGCGGCGCCGCGGCGCCAGGCGTCGAGGCGCCGCTCCCCCGCCGCCAGCACCTCGTCGCACCACTCGGTCGGCCGGTGGCGCCCGGCGCCGAGCAGGGCGAGGCGCAGGGCCGACGGGTCGACGCCCATCACCCAGGCGTCCAGCAGCGGCACGGCGTTGCCGTCGCCGGCCGCCATCGGCCGGCCGTCGAGACCCAGCGCGGCGGGGCGCAGCACGGGCGGTGCGGCCTCGCCGCCGCGCAGGGCGGGCCACAGGCGGGGCAGCAGGTCCGTGACGGGCTCGGCGTCGCCCGCGTCGACGTGCAGGGCCACCGGCCCGGGGTGCCGCGCGGCCAGCACGGCGTCGAGCAGGCCCGGGGCCGGCCGGGCGTCGCGGCCCGCGTCGTCGCGCGGCGGCGGGCGCTCCCACAGCAGCACCTCGCCGCTGACCCGCCCGGCCGGCAGCACCACCCGGTAGGCGCCCTGCCGGCCGGGGCGCGCCACCGCCCGGCCGTCGTCGAGCAGGCCCATGACGACGCCGGCGAGGTCGACCTCGGCCGCCGGCGCCGTCAGCAGCTCGCCCGGCCGCAGGCCGAGGCGGGCGAGGTCGGCGAGCAGCCTGGGCAGCAGGGGCTCCTCACCGGCCGGGGTGCCGTCGGGCACGACGAGGTGCACGCGCGCCTCGGCGCCGGCGTCGTGCAGGCAGCGCACCAGCACGTCCACGAGCAGCAGGGCCGCGGCCTGCCGCAGGTGCACCGGGCCGGCCGACGGCAGCCCCGTCACGAGCAGGTGCGCGGGCGGCGCACCCGGGCCCGCGAGCGCTCCGACGCCGGCGAGCACCGGCGGGGCGCCGGCGCCCGGCAGCGGCGCCACGGGCGGTGCGCTCCAGGTCGGCACGGGGCGACAGTGGCGCAGACGGCGGCCGCCCGCAGCCCCCGAACGGGCGAGTGACGCTGCGTGCGCGCCGTCTCACTGTCCGAGTTGCACCCGTTCGTGGGCGAACCCGGCGCGGGCCTGTCGCGTAGGAACCAGTGGACGCCGGTCGCTCGGAGCGGCGCCACTGAGCTCGGAGGGCACATGAACAGGATCAGGACCGCGGTCGCGCTGAGCGTCGCCGGCGGCGTCGTCGCCGCGGGCGTCGGCATGGTCGGCGGCGCGCAGGCCGACGAGACCGGTGCGCTCGAGGTCACCGGCCTCACCGCCGGCGGCGCGCTCGTCACCTTCACGACCGAGAACACCCGGCCGAGCGGCGCGCAGCGCCCGGTCACGGGGTTGTCGGGCGACACCCGCCTCGTCGGCATCGACTACCGCGTCCAGGACGGCGGCCTGTACGGCGTCGGCGACCAGGGCGGCATCTACCTCATCGCCGACAGCGGCGCGGCCACCAAGGTCCGCCAGCTGACGATCGCGCTCGAGGGCACCCAGTTCGGCGTCGACTTCAACCCGGCCGCCAACGCGCTGCGCATCACCAGCGACACCGGCCAGAACCTGCGCCAGCCGTTCGCGACCCCCACGGCCGCGACCGTCGCCGACACCCCGCTCAGCTACCCGGCCGCCGGCACCACGCCGGCCGCCGGCGCGACCGGCGTCAGCGCCGCCGCGTACACGAACAACGACCTCGACGCCGCCACCGCGACGACGCTGTTCGACGGCGACAGCAGCCGCGACCAGCTCGTCATCCAGTCGCCGGCCAACAGCGGCCTGCTGGCGCCGACCGGCTCGTTCGGCTTCAACGCCTCCTCGGTCGGCGACCTCGACGTCTACAGCACGCTCGAGGGCGGCCGCACCGTCGACAACGACGCCTTCGGCGTCGCGCGCGACGGCAGCAACCCCCGCAACGCCACGGCCGCGTTCTTCGCGGTCGACCTGCTCACCGGCCAGGTGCAGCAGGTCGGCACGGTCGGCAGCGTCGTCGACATCGCGCTGCCGCTCGACCAGGGCTAGCCGCTCCCCCTCCCCCCGCGCTCCCGGCCCGGTCCGACCCGTCGGACCGGGCCGGAGTGCGTCCGGGGCCGGGCGCCGTGCGGACACGACGGCGTCCGCCGCGGGCAGCGGCGGGCGGTCGGGCGGCGCGAGGGGCTAGTAGGCGCCCTGGCGCCGCAGCACCGCGAAGACCGTCTTCCAGATGATCATGAGGTCGAGGGCGAGCGACCAGTTCTCCACGTAGTGGAGGTCGAGGCGCACCGACTCCTCCCACGACAGGTCCGAGCGGCCGCTGATCTGCCACAGGCCGGTGAGGCCGGGCTTGACGAGCAGGCGGCGGCGGACGTCGTCGCCGTACTGCGCGACCTCGCGCGGCAGCGGCGGGCGCGGCCCCACGAGCGACATGTCGCCCTTGAGCACGTTGAGCAGCTGCGGCACCTCGTCGAGCGAGAAGCGGCGCAGCCAGCGGCCGACCGGGGTGACGCGCGGGTCGTCGCGCATCTTGAACAGCAGGCCGTCGGAGGCCTCGTTGTGCTGCTGCAGGTCGGCGAGCCGCGCCTCGGCGTCGGTGTACATGCTCCGGAACTTCACGATGGTGAAGTCGCGGCCGTCGACGCCCACGCGCGTCTGGCGGAACAGCGCCGGGCCGCGGCTGGTGAGCCGCACGGCGACGGCCAGGCCGAGCAGCACCGGGCTGGCGAGCAGCAGCACGACGAGGGCGGCCAGCCGGTCGACGGTGTCCTTGAGCAGGCGCCGCCCGCCGGTGAACTCCGGCTGCTCGACGTGCAGCAGCGGCAGCCCGGCGACCGGGCGGATGTGGATGCGGGGGCCGGCGACGTCGGTGAGCGACGGCGCGACGACCAGCGCCACGCCGGAGCCCTCGAGCTCCCACGACAGGCGGCGCAGGTCGGCCTGGGTGAGGTCGGACCACGCGCCGACCGCGACGGTGTCGGCGCCGGTGCGCTCGAGGGCCTGCACGACCGTCGTGGAGGTGCCGACGACGGGCACGCCCTCGACGACCGGGCCCTGCGAGCGGTCGACGCAGGCGCCGACGACCGAGAAGCCGGCGTACGGCTCGCGCCGCAGCTGGCGGACCAGCTCGGCGCAGGAGCGCTCGCGGCCGACGACGACCACGCGGTGCAGGCACTCGCCGCGCTCGCGCCGGCGGTGCAGCCACTGGCGGGCGACGTAGCGCAGCACCAGGCTCAGCACGAGCGCGGTCGGGAAGGCCACGAGCACGTACAGGCGGGCCAGCTCGAGCTGCAGCGCGTAGGAGACCAGGGCGGTGAGGGCGAGCGCGCGGACGGCGGCGTCGAAGACGCGGCGGTACTCCTCGCTGCCGGTGCCGAGGAAGCGCAGCTCGTACGACCGGGTCGAGGCGGCCGCGAGCAGCCAGACGACCGGGAACAGCAGCGTGCAGACGACGTACAGCGGCGGGACGCCCTCGGTGAAGCGCAGGGCGACGGCGGCCGAGGCGGCGACGGCGCCGGCGAGGGCGTCGAGCACCAGCAGCTGGCGCACCAGCTGCCGCTGCCAGAGCGAGGCCTCGCGGCGCGGCAGGACCCCGTCGACCGCGCGCTGCACCGGCGGCTCGACGACACCGGGCGGGGCGGTCAGCGGCACGTCCCGGGGGTCACGCAGGAGCGGGCCGAACCAGGAGCGCACCTGACGCGGTACCGCCTTCCTGCGGACCGTCGTGGCCGCCTGCGCGGGCGCGTCCGGACCGGGCGCCGCCAGGGCGTCGTGCCCCATCGTGCTGCGCGTACCCACGTGGTGCCCCTCCGAGGTCCGTCGGCTGGTGCTCGTCGTCAGCGTGGACGGCCTGTGTGACCGTGCGATGACGAGCACCTCAACTCCCGCGACTGGCGGAGTGACGTGCGTCGCAGTCCCCCGTTCGGCGCTGCGACCAGGCATGACAGTAGCGCTGAGTGACCGCCCTGAGGACCGATCCGTCCGGATTGGCCCACCCGGCCCAGTGCCCCCGCGACGCCCCTGCTCCGTGTGGAGGAGGGGCGCCGCGCGGGTGGGTCAGAGGGCGCCGGAGGGCGGTCGCGGCCGCTCAGGAGCTGAGCTGGCCGAGGTCGACGACCTGCCCCGCGGGCTGCCCGACGAGGCTCGCGACGGCCGCCGGCAGGGGCGCGCCGCGCCCCGTGCCCGGGCTGTCGGCCCGCACCCGGAAGTCGCCGCCGGCGGCGCCCACCAGGAACGGGTCGGTCGCACCGACCACCTCGAGGCCGTGCGCCTCCTCGCCCGTGGCGGACCGGAAGGCCGCGAGCCCCGTGAAGACGTGCATCTGGGGCGAGGCGCCGTAGTTCGCCCAGTTGACGACCCACTTGGGGGTGGTCGCGCTCGGGCGCCAGTAGGCGTTGTGGTCGGCGTCGACCATCTGCCCGCCCTTCGCGACGCGGTTCGCGTCCTCGACGCCGAGCAGGCTGATCGCGCCGGTCCGGCTGCCGACGAGCAGGTTGTTGCGCACCACCACGTCGCGCACCACCCAGGTCACGAGCGGCTCGCGGGGGTGGCGCGGGTCGTGGCCGGGCGTCGAGGCGTCGGTGGCCACGCGCGGGCCGTCGATGACGTCGACGTTGCTCTTGTTCAGCGCGAAGGTGTTGTTCCAGACCTGCACGGCGTTGCTCTCGGCCACCTTGATGCCGGCCGTGCCGTTGTCGGCGATGACGTTGTCGGCGACCGTCGTCTGCGCGCTGATCTCCACGTGCACGCCGATGCCGGTGTTGCGGTTGACCGTGCTGCCGACGACCGCGCTGCGCAGGCATGAGGCGTCCAGCCAGACGCCGTTGCCGTTGTTGCCGCTCGCGTCGACGTTGCGGAACAGCAGGTCGCGGCCGCTGGTGACCTTGATGCCGCCGGCGACGGGCGCGTTGTTGAAGCGCTCGCTGTTGTTGCCGCGCACCACGGTGTCCTGCACGACCAGGCCGTCGGACTCGGTGGCGCCGAGGCCCAGCTGGCCGTGGCCGCTGATGGTCGAGCGCAGCACGTGGGCGCGGTCGCCGTCGATGCCGACGCCGCGGGTGGCGGAGTCGACGACCACGCTGTCCTCGAGCACCGTGTCGTCGGCGAACAGCTTCACCGTGCCGAAGCGCTGCACCGGCGTGCCGTACCGGCGCACGCCGATCCCGCGCAGGCGCGAGCCGTGGCCGAAGTTGACGTAGACGGCCTCGTCGCGCACGGCGGCGTCGACGGCGCGGCCGGCCGGGTCGGTGCCGAGCACCAGCCGGTCGCCCGCCTCGTCGACGTAGAAGGCGCCGGGGACGACGTCGGCCTCCTGCAGCACCTGCCGCTGGGCGACGCCGTCGACCCAGACCATGTCGGGGTAGGTCGCCGCCGGGTAGGCCGGGTTGGTGAACGACCAGTACTGGCCGTCGCCGGCCGTCGGGTCGGTGTGGTCGAACTGCGTCGTCCAGCCCGGGCGCACCCAGGTGCGGGCGCCGGCGGCCGTGGTCGCCGCGGCGGCGAAGCCGGTGACGCGGTCGCTGCCGTCGAGCCAGACCACCTCGCCGGGCGCGGCCTGCACGGTGGCGCTCTTCTGGTACGGGAACAGCACCTCCTCGCGGTAGGTGCCGCCCTTGACGACGACGGTGCCGCGCTGCGCCACCTTGGTCACCGCGTGCCGGATCGTCCGGTACGGCGACGCGGCGGTGCCGGCGCCGGCGTCGCTGCCGGTCGTCGACACCCAGACGGCGCCGGCGGGCACGGGGTAGGACGTCGTGCCGAGCGTCGCGCCGCGGGCCGGCTTGACGACCTCGCCGGGCGCGGGCGCCGGGGCGGGCGCGGGCGCCGGGGCGTCGCCGCCGAGGTCGCTGACCGTCACGTCGTCGACGAAGAAGCGCGTCGCCGCGCCGTCGCCGGCCTCGACCTCGGGCACGAGCGCGAGCGACCCGGCGGCCTGCAGGCCGCTCGTGGCGTCGGTGTCGGTGAGCTGCCAGGCCGTCGGCTCGGTCGTGCCGTCGCGCCAGGCGCGGGCGCGCAGCGTCGCGGGGGCCGTGCCGACGACCTCGGCGCGGACCCGCCACCAGCCGCGGGCGGTGGCGGCGCCGGGCACGACGACCTCCGGCCCGAGCGGGGTCTCGCCGCCGGACGACCAGCGCGTCAGCTGCAGCCGGGCCTGCCCGTCGACGAGGCGCAGGTGGGTCCGGTACGACGCGGCGGTCGACCGGCGCAGCACGACCGCGAGGTCCTGCGCGGCGCCGACCGGCTCCTGGTCGGTGGTGAAGCGCACCGACGCCTGCACGTCGCGGGCGGTCTGCGCGAGCGCCGCGACGGCGCGCGTGCCCGGGCCCGGCAGGTCGAGGGTCGCGCGGCCGCTGCCGACCGCCGTCGCGGTGGCGTCGCCGCTGAGCTGCCAGGCGTCGCCGGAGTCGGCGGTGCCCCAGCCGGAGGCGAGCGTGCGGCCGAAGGCGTCGGCCACGACGGGCGTCGCCGTGGTCGCGGCCTGCGCGGGGGCGAGCGGGCCGAGCAGCCCGGCGCCGAGGGCCAGGACGCCGGTCGTGACGACGGTGCGCACCGGGGTGCGGCCGAGGCCGCCGGGGCGGGCAGGACGAGCGGTGCGGCCGCCGGCAGCGGGCGAGCGGCGGGCAGGGTGGAGCGGCACAGGGCCTCCGGGGTCAGGGAGCGGTCCGAGCACGACGAGCGCGCGCGGCAGCGCCGCGCGCAGAGCGGGGGGAGGGCGTCCGGAGGGCCGCGGACCCGCGGCCGGAGGGGACGGGCAGACGTTAACCCGTTCGGGTGACCCTGGCTACGGCCACACGCCACGACCACCCGCAGATGGCCCAGGAGGACCAGGCGGCAGGCGGCTTGACCGGTTCTGCGGTGGTGTGCCGTCACGCTGCGTGGACCATCACCCGAACGCTGACTCCAGTGCGTGACCGGCGCGCCCGAACAGGAGAGGGCAGGCCGCACCCCGGCGGCCGGCTCGCACCGCAGGAGCAGCCCGCATGGACACGAGCCCGACGCCCCGCGCGACCGGCAGCAGCGCGGCCCCCGCGCGCCGCGGCCGGACCACGGCCGCGGCCGGCCTGCTGGCCCTCGCCCTGCTCACGCCCGTCGCCGCGGCCACCGCGGGCGGCGCCGGCTCGGCGGCCCCGC
>CANKBT010000159.1 GCA_947479995.1 Frankiaceae bacterium
CACGCTCAACGGCGACGGCACGTTCTCCGGCACGGCCACGACGCCCGGCACCTACACGGTGGTCGTGCGCGTGACCGACCCGCAGGGCCTCACCGACGACACCACGCTGGTCGTCACCGTCCCCGCCCCGACGCCGAACCAGGCGCCGAGCTACACGGCGGACCCGGCGAACGACGCGCAGACGGTGCCGCTCGGCGGGACCCCGGCCGACCTGACGGCGACCGACCCCGAGGGCCAGCCGCTGACGTTCACGCTGACCACCGGCACGCTGCCGCCCGGCATCGTGCTCGGCCCGGACGGCACCTTCAGCGGCACGGCGACCACGCCGGGCACGTACACCTCGACGATCACGGTGACCGACCCGCTGGGCGCGGCCGCCACGACGACGCTGGTGATCACGGTCCCGGCGCCGCCGGCCAACCAGCCGCCGGCGTTCGGGCCCGAGGCCACGAACGACGCGCAGACGGTGCCGGTCGGCGGCACGCCCGCCGACCTCACGGCGACCGACCCCGAGGGGCAGCCGCTGACGTTCACGCTGCTCACCGGCACGCTGCCGCCCGGCACCTCGCTCGGCGCCGACGGCACCTTCAGCGGCACGGCCACCACGCCCGGCACCTACACGGTGACGATCGCGGTGACCGACCCGCTCGGCGCCTCCAGCACCACCACCCTGGTGATCACGGTGCCGGCGCCGCCGAACGCCCCGCCGACGGCCGTCGACGACGCGCGCACCACCACGACCGACACCCCGGTCGACGTGGAGCTGCTCGGCAACGACACCGACCCTGACGCCGACGAGCTCACCGTCACCGCGGTGGAGGACCCGGCCAACGGCACGGTCGTGCTCGACGCGGCCACGGGGGTCATCACCTACACGCCCGACGCCGGCTTCACCGGCACGGACTCCTTCGACTACACGATCACCGACGGCAACGGCGGCACCTCCACCGCGACCGTCACGATCACCGTCGTCGCCCCCGTGCCGACCAACCAGGCGCCGGCCTTCGGCCCGCAGGGCAGCAACACCGCGCAGACCGTCGAGGTCGGCGAGGGCGTCGCGGACCTCGCGGCGACCGACCCGGAGGGCCAGCCGCTCACGTACGTGCAGGTCGGCGGCACCCTGCCGCCCGGCGTCACGCTGAACGGCGACGGCAGCTTCAGCGGCAGCCCGACCGTGCCCGGCACCTACACGGTGGTCGTGCAGGTCAGCGACCCGCTCGGCGCCAGCGACACGACGACCCTGGTGATCACCGTGCCGGCCCCGCCGGTCAACGGGGCGCCGGACGCCGTCGACGACAGCGGCACCACGCCCCAGGGCGCGGCGGTCGGCATCGAGGTCCTCGGCAACGACACGGACCCCGACGGCGACGCGCTGACGGTGGTGTCGGTGACGCAGCCGGCCAACGGCACGGTGAGCTGCACGGCGGGCGTCTGCACCTACCTGCCGGACCCCGGCTTCACCGGCACCGACTCCTTCACCTACACGGTGGCGGACGGCAACGGCGGCACGGACACCGCGACGGTCACCGTCACGGTCACGCCGGCCCCGCCGGCCAACGTGCCGCCGGTGGCGGGTGACGACAGCGGCACCACGCCCCAGGGCGTCGGCGTGAACGTGCCGGTGCTCGGCAACGACACCGACGCGGACGGCGGCACGCTGACGGTCGTGTCGGTGACCCAGCCGGCCAACGGCACGGTGAGCTGCACGGCGGCGGGGGTCTGCACCTACCTCCCGGACGCCGGCTTCACCGGGACGGACACGTTCACCTACACCGTGGCCGACGGCCAGGGCGGCTCGGACACCGCGACCGTGACCATCACGGTCGTGGCGACCCCGCCGGCCAACAGCCCGCCCCTCGGCGTGGACGACGCGGCCACCACCCCGGCGGGCACGCCGGTGACCGTGCCGGTGCTCGGCAACGACACCGACCCGGACGGCGACGACCTCACGGTCGTCGCGGTGACCCAGCCGGCCAACGGCACGGCGACCTGCACGGCGACCGGCTGCACCTACACGCCGGACCCGGGCTTCACCGGCACCGACACGTTCACCTACACGGTGAGCGACGGCAACGGCGGCACCGACGTCGTCACCGTCACGGTGACCGTCACCGCCGCCCCGGCCGGCAACCGCCCGCCGGTGACCCAGCCCGACACCGGCAGCACGCCGGCCGGCACGCCGCTCACCCTCCCGGTGCTCGGCAACGACAGCGACCCGGACGCCGACCCGCTCGAGGTCGTCAGCTGGACGCAGCCGGAGAACGGCACGGTCACCTGCACCCCCGGCGGCCAGTGCACCTACACGCCCGACCCGGGATTCACCGGCACCGACACGTTCACCTACACGGTGAGCGACGGCAACGGCGGCACCCGCACCGAGACCGTGACGGTCACGGTGACCGACGACGGCGGCGTCGAGGGCGACGGCGACGACCGCGGCGACGGCGAGGGCCCCGGCTCCGGCGGCGGCGCGGGCGGCGGGTCGGGCTCCGGCTCGGACGGCGGCGGCTCCGGCGGGCGCCTGCCGTACAGCGGCTCGGAGACGGCGGACCTGCTGGTCGTCGGCCTGCTGCTCCTGCTCGGCGGTGCCGGGCTGGTGCTCGGCGGGCGCCGGCGCCGGCCGGCCCGGGCCTAGGCCCGCCAGCCGGCAGCACCCGGCAGCACGCGCTCGGCCCCCGGCCCCTCCGCGCAGGAGGGGCCGGGGGCTCGCGCGCGCCTAGCGGGCGGCGCCGCGCAGCGTGCCGGTGACGCCGCCGTCGAGGTCCTGCACGAGGCACAGCACCTCGCGGTCGCCGGCCTCGAAGCCCTCCTCGGTCGGCGTGAGCGGGCTCAGCTCCAGCTCGCTCTCGTCGTACGGCAGCCCGACGAACGCGGCGAACGCCGGCAGGCACTGCGCGTCGACGGCGGCGTCGACGGCGTCGTCGCCCGGGTAGGCGTCGGCCTGCTCCAGGTCGAAGGAGGAGTAGACCTCCCCGTCGTGCGGCTGGTCGCACGGGATCGCGGTGAGCTCGGTGACGACGCCCTCGTCGGGCGTCTGCAGGCAGTCGCCGACGCGCAGGGCCTCGACCGCGATCTCCTCCGAGCCGGTCACCTGGCCGCTGTCGTCGCGGTCGGCGTCGTCGCCGCCCCCGCAGGCGGTCGCGGCGGCGAGGAGCAGGGGCAGGAGCAGGAGGGACGGGCTGCGGCGCACGGGGGCACCTCTCGGGCAGGGCGCGGCGCGCCGGGTCGGGTGTCCCGGGCACGCTAGGCGCCGCGCCGGCGCGCCGCCCGCCCGGTCAGCCCCCGGGGCGGTCGGCCAGCAGCCGGGTGAGCGCCACGAGCGACACCGACTTGACCACCAGCTGCGCGCTGGCGAGCACCAGCGCGGCGGTGTGCGCGCCGGTGGCCACCACGAGCACGAGCGCCGTGGTGTTGACCGCCTTGGCCACCGGGTGCCAGTTCCACAGGTAGAGCCGGCGGTCGACCCGGCCGAAGTGGTTGGGCGACAGCAGCGGCCAGCGCAGGAAGCCCAGCGACAGCACGCAGTCGACGACCATGAACTGCAGCAGGAAGACGGTGATGGCCGGCGCCGCGCCCGGCTCCAGCGCGAGGTACGTCGCGGCCAGCACCCCGCAGCAGGCGCGGTCGGACAGGATGTCGAGCACCGCCCCCTGCCGGGTCTCGGTGCCGGTGCGGCGGGCCACCTGGCCGTCGAGCACGTCGCCGATCCAGTAGACGGCGTAGGCGACCACCAGCAGCGGGATCGACCGCTGCACCGACGCGGTCGCGCCGATCGCGAGCGCGGCGACGGTGCGGACCAGCGTGATGCGGTTCGCGACGGTCCAGGGGTCCTCGGCGGTCCGCGGCAGCGGGGCCAGGACCTCGCGGCCGGCGGGGGGTGCGCTCACCCGCGCGATGGTGCCACCCGCGGGGGCCCGCGTCAGCGCCGGGCGGCCGCCTGCGCGAGCAGCTCGACCACGAGCGGGCCGAGCGCCAGCCCCGCGGCGTCGACCGCCATCGGCAGCAGGGACGTCTCGGTCATCCCGGGCGCGACGTTGACCTCGAGCACCTGCGGCACGCCGTCGACGACGACGAGGTCGACGCGCGACAGGTCGCGCAGCCCGAGGGCGGTGTGCGCGGCCACCGCGGCCTCGGCCACCGCCGCCGCGTCCGCGGCCGGCAGCCGTGCGGGCACGAAGAACTCCGTCGCGCCGGCGGTGTAGCGGGCGGCGTAGTCGTAGACGCCCGACAGCGGGCGCACCTCGACCGCCGGCAGGGCGCGGGGCCCGTCGCCGGTGTCGACGACGCCGACCGCCACCTCGGTGCCGGCGGCGAAGCGCTCGACGAGCGCCGCCTCGCCGTACGAGAAGCACGTGACCATCGCGGCCGGCAGCTCCTCGGCGCTCTCGACCTTCGAGCAGCCGAGGGCCGAGCCGCCCCGCGCGGGCTTGACCATGAGCGGCAGGCCGAGCGCGGCGACGAGCCGGTCGAGCACCGCCGCGGCCCCCAGCTCGCGGAAGCTGTCGTGCGGCAGGACGGCGGCGTCCGGCGTGGCCAGGCCCGCCCGGCGCAGCAGCGCCTTGGCGGTCGGCTTGTCCCACGCCAGGCGGCAGGCGTCGGGGGTCGAGCCGACGTAGGGCAGCCCGACGAGGTCGAGCACCTCGCGCAGCGCGCCGTCCTCGCCCGCGCCGCCGTGCAGCGCGATGACGGCCGCGTCGTACGCGTCGAGGCCGGCGAGCAGCCCCGCGTCGGCGTCGCGGACGTCGACGTCGACGCCGGCCGAGCGCAGCGCGTCGGCGACCCGGCGCCCGCTGCGCAGCGAGACGTCGCGCTCGTGGCTGAGCCCCCCGGCGAGGACGAGCGCCCTCACGCCATGTCCGGGGCGGGCGTCTGGACGGCGGCGGAGCTCGAGCGGCCCGCCGTCGGGCCGAACGTGGCGAGCAGGTCGAGCTCGGCCTCGACGACGCCGGCGAGGCGCCGGACGCCCTCGCGGATGCGGTCGGGCTCCGGGTAGCAGTAGGACAGCCGCATCTCGCGGCGGCCCTGGCCGTCGGCGTAGAAGCCGATGCCCGGCACGTACGCGACCCGGGCGGTGATCGCGCGCGGCTGCATGACCTTGGCGTCGAGCCCCTCCGGCAGGGTCGTCCACACGTAGAAGCCCCCCGTCGGCACGGTCCAGGTCGTGCCCCGCGGCATGAGCTGGGTGAGCGCGTCGAGCATCGCGTCGCGGCGCTCGCGGTAGATGCCCCGGAAGACGTCGACCTGGCCCTGCCAGTCCTGCGTCTCGAGGTAGTCGACGACCGCGAGCTGGTTGAGCTGCGGCGGGCACAGCACGCTGGCCTCGCTGGCCAGCACGAGCTTCTCGCGCACGGCGTGCGGCGCGAGCACCCAGCCGACCCGCAGGCCGGGGGCGAAGGTCTTGCTGAACGACCCGAGGTAGACGACGTCGTCGGTGCCGCTGCGGGCCCGGATGGCCCGCACCGGCGGGCCGTCGAAGCCCAGCAGGCCGTACGGGTTGTCCTCGAGCACGAGGATCCCGGCCTCCTGGCAGATCGCCAGCACCTCGTCGCGCCGGGCGTCCGACAGCGAGACGCCGGCGGGGTTGTGGAAGTTGGGGATCGTGTAGAGGAACTTGGCGCGCCCGCCGGTCTCGCGGATCGCCTCGCGCAGCGCCTCGGGCTGCAGCCCGTCGGCGTCCATCGCGACGTGGCGCACCTCGGCCTGGTAGCTGGCGAAGGTGCCGAGCGCCCCGACGTACGACGGCGCCTCGGCGAGCACGACGTCGTCGGGGTCGCAGAAGATGCGGGTGACGAGGTCGAGCGCCTGCTGCGAGCCGACCGTGACGACGACGTCGTCAGGGCTCGCGACCACGCCCTCGAGCGCCATGACCTCGCAGATGAGCTCGCGCAGCCGCAGGTCGCCCTGCCCCGAGCCGTACTGCAGCGCCTGCGCCCCGCGGGTGGCGATGAGGTCGCCCATGAGCTTGCCGACGCTGTCGAGCGGCAGGGCCGAGGTGTACGGCATGCCGCCGGCGAGGCTGACGACCTCCGGCCGGCTGGCCACCGCGAACAGCGCGCGGATCTCGCTGGCGGTCATGCCGGCCGTGCGGGCGGCGTAGCGACCGGTGAACGCGTCGAGCGTGACACCTGCCTGCGGCTGCTCCTGACCCATGCCGTGAGGCTACCGGCGGTGGCCACGCCGTTCCGGACGTCGTGTGCGACCCTGCCTGCATGTCTCGTCGCCAGGTGGGGTGGGGTGCGCTCGGCCTGCTCGCCGGCGTGGCGGGCGGCTGGCTCGCCGGGCTGGTGAGGGCGCCCCGCGGGAGCCGCACGTGACGCGCCGGTGAGCCGCCGCGCGGTCAACGTCACGCTCGACAACCTCGACGACCTGCCGGTGCGCTGCCGCACCTGCGTGTTCTGGGAGCTCGACCCGGGCGGCGGCGAGCGCGCGGCCGCCGCCGGCGACGGCGCCTTCGAGAAGGAGTCGTGGGTCTCCGCGACGCTGCTCGAGTGGGGCTCGTGCGGCAAGGTCGTCTACGTCGACGGCGTCCCCGCCGGCTACGTGCTGTTCGCCCCGCCCGCGTACGTCCCGCGCTCGGTGGCCTTCCCGACCTCGCCGGTGTCGCCGGACGCCGTGCTGCTCATGACCGGCCACGTGCTGCCCGACTTCCAGGGCGGCGGCCTCGGGCGGGTGCTGCTGCAGGGCGTCGCCAAGGACCTCACCCGCCGCGGCGTCCGCGCCATCGAGGCCTTCGGCGACGAGCGCTGGGAGTCGCCGGCCTGCGTGCTGCCCGCCGACCACCTGCGCTCGGTCGGCTTCAAGACCGTGCGCCCGCACCACCGCTACCCGCGGCTGCGCCTGGAGCTCAAGAGCGCCGCCACCTGGCGCGAGGACGTCGAGGTCGCGCTGGAGAAGCTGCTCGGCTCGCTGACCCCCGACCCGCTGCTGCGCCCCGTGTGACCGGCGGGCGCGGGGAGCCGGTCGGCGGGCTGCCCCGCCCCGCCGCCGCCCCGCGCCCCGGCACTGTCCGCCTCCCGGCCGCGGGGTTGGAGGTCGGCGCGCTGCGCGTCTCGGGCCCGCCGCCCCCGCCCGCCCGCCCGCCGG
>CANKBT010000160.1 GCA_947479995.1 Frankiaceae bacterium
CCGAGCGCGTCGTACTTCTCGATGAGCGCCTGGCGCACCTCGGTGTTGACGACGTTCCAGATCTCGCCGTCGGCGTGCACCTCGGGGCCGGTCGTGTCGAAGCCGAACTGGCCGTACGTCAGCGGGTTCGCCGACGGGCGCAGGTTGTAGTCGCGGATGCCGACGAACGGGTCGCCGGTGGCGTACGCGCCGACGGAGTACGGGTCCTCGCCCTGGGCGCCGGCGACGCCGAAGGCCTGGAGGTACTCGAGGGCGACCAGGTCGCTCCAGCTCTCGCCCATCGACTGGCCCTGGGCACCGGACAGGCCGATGTCGGGGCCGCCGACGAGGCGGTTGCTGATGGCGTGGGTGTACTCGTGCAGGAAGATCGACGCGTCGAGGTCACCGTCGTGGCAGGGCCCGTAGAAGCCGGGGATCGGCTCGAACAGGTACTGGTTGGTGATGCCCGGGACGCCGTCCATGAGGGTGATCTGGTTGGCGTTGTTGCGCCCCGTCAGGCCGAGGCCGGCGGTGGGCGTCGTCACCTCGTTCGTCACCGGGAAGACCGCCTGGGTGAGCGCGGCGTTCTGGGTGTTGCCGAGCTCGGGGTCGCCGGGGGCGCCGGGCTTGCCGAAGTTGAGGGTCTGCAGCGCGCCCTCCTCCTCGACGAGGCCGAGGCGGTAGGCGAAGTCGTGCGTCGCGTTGTGGCCGGCGAACAGGTTGGCCGCGGCGGCGTCGACGTCGGCCTGGGGCGGCAGGGCGATGCTGCCCGGGTCGCAGCCGGTCTCCTCCCAGGCGTTGCTGAAGGGGAAGTCGTAGTCGCGGGTCGGCGACGGGACCGTGAGCAGCGGCGGCCCGGGCGTGAGCGACGTCGAGGCCTGCGCGTTGCTGGTCACGGCGTTGTTGCCCTGCAGGTTGAAGGTCGGGACGCCGGCGATGGTGTCCCAGCCCTGCGGGCTGCCGAGCAGGCCGGTGAACAGGCAGTCGCTGAGGTCCTTGGTCGAGGAGTCGCCGGGGTTCGCCACGCACAGCGTGAGGCGGTCGGCGTCCGAGCCGTCGCTCAGGGACGGGTTCGACAGGAAGGCGCGCAGCGTCGCGGGGCCGGACAGGCCGGCGCCCGGGAGCGTGACGTCGGGCAGCGTCGGGACGTCGCCGGCCTGGTCGCTGGTGGCGTACGTGAAGACGAAGCCCACGGTGCCGGGCACCGCCGGGTCGAAGGGGCAGACCGCCGCCTCGAAGACGTCGGTGGCCGTGGCGGCCGGCGTCACCGCGACGGCGCCGACCTCGGGCTGCGACAGCGTGTCGGTGGAGCCGGCGCTCGCGCCGTTGCGGCGCACCTGGATCGTGATGTCGGCGGTCGGGTCGTCGGTCGTCGCGGCGACGACGGCGATCGACTGCGTGCCGGCCGGCACGACGAGCGGGATCGGGTCGGAGCAGGCCGGCGCGGTGTAGCTGCCGGTGGTCGGCGCGGGGATGCCGGGGATCGCCTGCGACGGCAGGGACACCGCGCGGGCGGTCGAGGCGGTGCCCTGCGCGGCCGTGTCGACGGCGTCGCGGCGCAGCAGCACGTCGCCGGTGAGGTCGTCGACGTAGCTGGCGGCGGCGAGGGCGCGGCCGCCGGCGACGTCCTGCACCGCCGTCTCCCAGACCAGGCGGGCGCCGCGGTCGGTCGTCGGCAGGACGCGCAGGCGGGCGAGCTGCTGCTGCGCCAGGCCGGCGGCCTGCACGACCGAGAACCCGGCGGCGTTGAGGCCGTCGAGCAGCTCGAGGTCGTCGCCGCCGAGCGTGCTGATGCCGAGCTCGCGGGCCGCGGCGAGCACCGCGTCGACCGCGCCGAGTCGGGGCGTCAGCGAGGGGGCGTCGCCGAGCACGGCGCTCGGGACGATCGAGGACGACACGGCGAAGACCTGGCCGTCGACGAGCGTGACGCCGACGAGGCCGGCCTCGGCGAGCGGCAGGCCGCCGAGGCGCTGGCGGAAGACCACCTCGTGCACGTCGCTGCCGGACAGCACGGTGTCGGTGAGCAGCTCGAGCCCGGCGATCTCGTCGACCGACAGGCCGAGCAGGCCCGCGCGCGCGGTGAGGAAGGCCCGGGCGCCGTCGACGGGGGCGCCGCCGAAGCCGGTGGCGACGGGCGTGCCGGAGCGCGTCAGCTTCGACGGGGTGCCGAACAGGTTCCAGGACACCTCGACGTCGCCGAGCTCCTGGACGACGCGCCGCGCCGACGGCAGGGCGGGCAGCCGGGGGCCGCGGTCGTCGACGTCGCCGACCGGCACCTCGGAGCCCGGGAACGTCGCGGAGTCCGGCCCGGCCAGCGGGCGCGTCAGGTGGTCGGAGACGGGGGTGCCGGCCTGGGCGGGCGTGAGGACGCTCGCGCCGACGGACGCGGCGACGGCCGCGGCTCCGAGGGCGAGCAGTGCGGGGCGACGGGACAAAGGGGGGCTCCCTGCGAAGCGCCAGTGCGGCGGCGGCCGGGGGTGTCCCGGTCTCCCGCACTGTTCGCCGTCGCCCAGGCCGCTCCTGCCCGCCCTCGGGTGCCGATCGTCACCGGGCGTACGGCTGACGGACGCCCGGCGGTCGTGTAGGGGTGCCTCAGGCCTCGGGCTCGAGGTGCATCGCCGACTCCTCGGCGCTGTAGCCGCCGAGGTCGGTGCCCTCGTCGGTCGCCGTGAGCTCGGCCTCGGTGTCGGTGCGCGCGCCCTCGTCCGACTCGACGAGGCGGCCGACGCCCTGGCCGGCGCGCTCGTCGAAGGGCGTGTCGGCGCCCTCGCGCTCGTCGGCCGGGCGGTCGGCGGCCTCGAGCACGTCCGGCTCCTCGCGGGCGAGGCGGCCGTCCAGGCCCTCGCCGTCGTGCTCCTCGGCCGCGGTCGTGCCGAAGTCCTCGACGGCGAGCGCCAGGTCGTGCGGCGGCTCGAGGTCGTACGCGGTCTGGCCGGTGGCCTCCTGGCCCGGGCTGTTGTCCCCGGGGTCGGGGATGCCCTCGGCCTCGGAGGCGGAGGGGGGCTCGGGGATGCGGGACGTCACGGGGTGCCTCCGGGGCGGGTGCGTGCGGGGTGGGGCAGGGGAGAGGTGCGGGGCGCCGCGGTCAGACCGTGTCGCTGGGCGCGGCGCCGGCGGCGCGGGCGGTGCCCGGCGTGCCGAGCGACGGCGTCGGGTCGACGGCCTCGCTGCTCGTGGCGGTCTTGACCGAGTCGGTGACGGCGCCGGCCTTCTCCTTGGCGGTGTCGGCCAGGTCGGACGCGACGGCCGTGGCCTTCTCGGTGACGGCGCCGGTGGCGCGCTGCACCTCCGGGCGGCCGAGCAGGGCGTTGACCTGGCCCATGATCTGGTCGTAGCGCTGCGTCCCGGCCTTGGCGCCGAGGACGTAGCCGGCGCCGAGGCCGGCGACGAGGGTGAGCTTCTTGATCACGGGGTCCTCCAGGGGTCGAGTGCTCCCCGAGCCCTACCCCCGGGCGGACCGCCTCCACACCGGCGGTGCCGGGCCGGTGGAGCGCCGCCGTTGCGCTAGCCTTCCTGCGTCGCCGGGAGACCGGTCGATCCCCCATAGCTCAATTGGCAGAGCATGCGACTGTTAATCGCAGGGTTTCTGGTTCAAGTCCAGATGGGGGAGCCCCCCGGCCGGCCCGGCGAGCACGCGCCGCCCCCCGGCTGCGACTCCGCCCCGGTGCGCCCCGGGCGCCGTCCCGGCGCCCACCACCCGGGCCGGGGCCAGCGCTGACACCGGCGCCCGGGGACCGCAGGGCAGGCAGGAGGTCGAGCGTGGCGGCACGAGGCACGCGCGCGTCCGGCACCCGCCGCGGCGCCCCCGCGGCGCGCCGGCAGCCGGCGCCGCAGCGGCGCCCCGCCACGCTCATCGACGCCCTCGGCCGGGCCGTCCGCGACGTCGAGGTCGACGTGCAGCGCGGCCGGATCGGCCCGTCGGTGCGCGCCACCTTCCAGGCCGTCGCGCTGCTCGTGCGCCAGGAGCGCGACCGCGTGCGCGCCGCCGACGTGCCCGAGGGGCAGCGCAGCGCCCAGATGAAGCGCATCGACACCATCGCCACCGCGCTCGCGCGCACCGCCGCGCGCGACGGCACGCTGCTCGTGCTGCTCGCCGACGACGCGCCGCTCGTCGAGGGCGCCCGGTCGCTCATGCGCGAGCTGCAGCAGGCCGGCGGCGTCGAGCCGGTCGAGGCGCCGGTGCCCGCCGTGACCGCCCCGCAGCAGGCCCGCCCCGAGCGGCAGGTCGTGCCGCGCTCGGTCATCTCCCGGCAGCTGGCCAACCCGTTCCTCGAGCCCGACTACTCCTCGGCGCCCGCGCCGACGCGCCGGCCGCGGCAGCTCACGTCCTGGGAGCTGCTCGGCCCGCTGCTGCGCGCCTTCGAGACGCCGGCCGCCGGGGCCGTGTCGTGCATGCCGCTGCCCGCGCCGGGCTCGCTCGCGCAGCCCGACGGCCGCGAGCTCATGCCGCACCAGGGCGCGCTCGTGGCCGCCGCCGCCGAGGGCCACCGCACGTTCCTGCTCGCCGACGAGCCGGGCCTCGGCAAGACCGCGCAGGCCCTGCTCGCCGCGCAGGCCGCGGGCGCGTACCCGCTGCTCGTGGTCGTGCCCAACGTCGTCAAGACGAGCTGGGCGCGCGAGGCGGCGCTGTGGACGCCGCAGCACCGCGCCACCGTGGTGCACGGCGACGGCGAGACGGTCGACGGCTTCAGCGACATCGTCGTCGTCAACTACGAGGTGCTCGACCGGCACGTCGGCTGGCTCGGGAGCATGGGCTTCCGCGGGATGGTCGTCGACGAGGCCCACTTCATCAAGAACAAGACCTCCAAGCGCAGCCAGAACGTGCTCGAGCTGTCGCAGCGCATCCGGTCGCGCACGGTGCGGCCGCTGCTCATGGCGCTCACCGGCACGCCGCTCATCAACGACGTCGAGGACTTCCTGGCGATCTGGGAGTTCCTCGGCTGGATCGGGGAGGAGGACCCGGAGCCCGAGCTGCTCGACCGGCTCGAGGACACCGGGCTGACGCCCGCCGACCCCGGCTTCCTCGCCGCGGCCCGGCAGGCCGTCATCGAGATGGGCGTCGTGCGCCGGCGCAAGGTCGACGTCGCGGCCGACATCCCTGCCCGCCGCATCGCCGACCTGCCGGTGGAGCTCGACGGCGCCCTCGGCCGCTCGGTGCGCGACGCCGAGCGGGCGCTCGCGCGCCGCCTGGTCAAGCGCTACCGCAGCGCGCTCGCCGCGCGCGGCGAGGAGGACCGCGAGGGCGTCGACCTCGAGCTGGTGCGCCGCGTCGCGACCGCCGAGCGGCAGGACACGAGCGAGGCCAGCGGCGCCGAGAACGTCTTCACGATGATGCGGCGCATCGGGCAGGCCAAGGCCGCGCTCGCCGCCGACTACGCCGCGCAGCTCGCGCGCAGCGCCGGCAAGGTCGTCTTCTTCGCCAAGCACGTCGACGTCATGGACACCGCCGAGCGGGTCTTCGCCCAGCAGGGCCTGCGCTCGGTGTCGGTGCGCGGCGACCAGACGACGCGCCAGCGCACCGCCGAGGTCGACGCCTTCGTCAACGACCCCGGGGTCGCGGTCGCCGTCTGCTCGCTCACCGCCGCCGGCGTCGGCCTCAACCTGCAGGTCGCCTCCGACGTCGTGCTCGCCGAGCTGTCGTGGACCGACGCCGAGCAGACGCAGGCCATCGACCGCGTGCACCGCATCGGGCAGGACCGCCCCGTCACCGCGTGGCGCATCATCGCCGCGCAGACGCTCGACGCCCGCATCGCCGAGCTCATCGACAGCAAGGCCGGCCTCGCCGCCCGCGCGCTCGACGGCTCGGACGAGGAGCTGTCGTCGTCGGTCGACGTGCAGCTCGAGGCGCTCATGGCGCTGCTCGTCGACGCGCTCGAGGACGGCGCCTGAGCCACCCGCGGCGGTGATCACGGCGCTCTGGTCGTACGACACGCCGCTGGGGCGACCAGAGGGCGCTCCTCGCCGAGGAGCG
This sequence comes from Frankiaceae bacterium, assembly GCA_947479995.1. Lineage (GTDB taxonomy): Bacteria > Actinomycetota > Actinomycetes > Mycobacteriales > SCTD01 > CANKBT01. Next base: position 5,951 of record CANKBT010000160.1, read on the forward strand.
GGCTGGCACGATGGCCGCCCGGGGCGGTAGCTCAGCCGGTCAGAGCAGGGGACTCATAATCCCTCGGTCGTGGGTTCGAGCCCCACCCGCCCCACCGCTCCCGGTGAGCAGGTCCCCCGGGACCGGTGTCGCCGCTCCGGGGCCCTGGCCGCCACCCCAGCGGGAGTCGACCGGGTGCCCGCGCGCCCACGCGGCAGCGCGTCGACAGCGCGCTCACAGCCTGCTCCCAGGTGCGTCGGCGACCGTGGACCTCGCGCAGCGGGAGCCGCTGCGGACGGAGCGCACGGAGGACTTGTGAGCACGCAGGACAGGACGTACGAGGGGCGCCGGCTGCCCAGGCCGCAAGAGGAGCTCGTGGACCAGGGGCTCTGCTTCGACCTGGGGACGCTGGTCAGCCGACGGTCGGCGCTGCGGGGCCTCGGCGCCGGTGTCGCCGCGCTCGGCCTGGCGGCGTGCGGCGGGGGCTCGTCGACGAGCACGGGCGGCGCCTCCACCGCGTCGACGGCGCCGGCCACGACCGGCGCGGTCAGCGCGGTGGCCGAGGAGATCCCGGACGAGACGGCCGGCCCGTACCCCGGTGACGGCTCGAACGGCCCGGACGTCCTCAGCCAGAGCGGCGTCGTGCGCAGCGACATCCGGTCCAGCTTCGGCGGTGCCACCGGGGTCGCCGAAGGCGTGCCGATGCAGCTCGACCTGGTGGTCCGCGACCTGGCGAACGGCGGCGCGCCCTTCGCCGGCGTCGCCGTCTACGTCTGGCACTGCGATCGCGAGGGCCGCTACTCGATGTACTCCGACGGGGTCGCCGGGGAGAACTACCTGCGCGGCGTGCAGGTCGCCGACGCGCAGGGCCGCGTGAGCTTCACGAGCGTCTTCCCCGCCTGCTACGCCGGCCGCTGGCCGCACGTCCACTTCGAGGTCTACCCGGACCTGGCGAGCACCACCGACAGCAGCGCAGCGCTCGCCACCTCGCAGGTCGCGCTGCCGCAGGACGCCTGCGCGGCCGTGTACGCCGAGAGCGGCTACGAGCAGTCCGTCCGCACGCTGGCCCAGGTCAGCCTGGCCAGCGACGGCGTCTTCGGCGAGGACTCCGGCGCCCTCCAGCTCGGCATGGTCAGCGGGGACGTGCGC
>CANKBT010000161.1 GCA_947479995.1 Frankiaceae bacterium
CGTCCTCGGCTTCTCCGTCGTCGCCGAGCTGCCCGGCGGGCACGGCGCCTTCCTGCGCGCCCCCGCCTCGACCAACGACCACGACCTCGGCGTCTTCGCCATGGGCGCCGGAGCGGGCGACAGCGGCGCCGGCCGCACCACCGTCGGGCTCTACCACCTGGCGTGGGAGGTCGAGGCCCTCGGCGACCTCGCCGAGCTCGCGCAGCGGCTGTCAGAGGCGGGCGCGCTCGTCGGCGCGTCCGACCACGGCTCCACCAAGAGCCTGTACGCCAAGGACCCCGACGGGCTCGAGTTCGAGGTGGTCTGGCTCATCCCGGCGCACCTGCTCACCGACGACGACCGCGTCATGCGCACCGCGCCGCTCGACCTGCGCCGCGAGCTCGACCGGTTCGGCGCGGACGCCCGCGGCGGCCTCGGCGTGAGCATCCCGCTCGGCGTGCAGCTCGAGCCCGCGGGGTGAGGGTGACCGCGGTCGTGCGCCGCCCCGTCGGCGAGGTGCTCGCCGTCGCCGGCGAGCCGGCGCGCTTCCCCTCGTGGACGTTCTGGACCGCGGCCGAGGCGGTCGACGGCGGCTGGCGCATGACGTCGAGCGCCGGCACCTCGCTGCTGCGCTTCACCTCGGCCGAGCCGGGCGTGCTCGACCACGAGGTCATGCTCGAGGACGGCACCGTCGTCACCGTGCCGTTCCGCGTGGTGCCGCACCCGGACGGGGCGGAGGTGTCGCTCGAGGTGCAGCGCACCCCGGGCCAGACCGACGCCGAGCACGAGGCCGACGCCGCGCAGGTGGCGACCGACCTCGCCGCGCTGAGGGCCCTCGTCGAGGGCTAGCGGCTCAGGGCACGAACACGCAGAACGGGTGGCCGTCGAGGTCGGCGTAGACCCGAAGCCGCTCCTCCGGGTCGTCCGACCGGTCGAGCAGCAGCGTCGCGCCGAGCGCGAGGGCCTGCGCGTGCACCGCGTCGAGCTCCGCCGCGTCGTCGACCGTGAGGTCGAGGTGCAGCTGCTGCGGCACGTCGGCGCCGGGCCAGGTCGACGGCGGCAGCGCGTCGACGCGCTGCAGCGCCAGCAGCGTGGCGCCCTCGGGCGTCAGCAGGTTGGCCCACGCGGCGTCGGCGTCGTCGCGCGGCACCAGCCCGAGCAGCGCCGACCAGAACGCGCTCGCCCGCGCGACGTCGGTGGTGTCGAGCACGACCTGCCGCAGACGGGTCGCCATGCCGGGCACCCTAGGCCGGTGACCGTGGCCTCCCTGCACCGCTACCCCGTGAAGTCGCTGCTCGGCGAGGAGTGCCCGGCCCTCGCCCTCGACGCCCGCGGCGTCGTCGGCGACCGCGCGTGGGCGGTGCGCACGGCGGACGGCGGCATCGGCAGCGGCAAGGCCACGCGGCGCTTCCGCGCGGTGCCCGGGCTGCTCGACCTGCGCGCGCACGGCACGGGCGCCGTGCGCGTCGCGCTGCCCGACGGGCGCGAGCTGGCCGTCGACGACCCGGCCCTGGCGGCGGCGGTCAGCGCGCACGTGGGGCAGCCCGTCGTGCTCGCGCCCGAGGACGACGTGAGCCTGTTCGACGACGGGCCGGTCAGCCTGCTCGGCCTCGCGTCCGTGCGGGCCGTTGAGGCCGAGCTGGGCGGCCCCGTCGACCCCGCGCGCTTCCGCGCCAACGTGCTGCTCGACCTGCCGGCGGCGTACGCCGAGGACGCCTGGGTCGGGCGGCGGGTGCAGGTCGGCACGGCGGTGCTGCACGTGACCATGACGTCGGCGCGGTGCCGCATGGTCGACGCCGCCACGGCCGACGCGCCCGCGCAGCCCGGGGTGCTGCTCGCCACCGGACGCGCGCACCGGGCCGAGCTGGGCGTCATCGCCGAGGTCGTCGTGCCGGGTCGCGCGGCCCCCGGCGACGCCGTCCGCGTGGTGGGGTGAGGGTCATGCCGACCCCCCCGCCGTCGACCGCCATCCGCGTGCGCGGAGCCCGCGAGAACAACCTCAAGGACGTCTCGCTCGACATCCCGAAGCGCCAGATCACGGTCTTCACGGGGGTGAGCGGCTCGGGCAAGTCGAGCCTGGTCTTCGGCACCATCGCGGCGGAGTCGCAGCGGCTGCTCAACGAGACGCACAGCTCGTTCGTGCAGGGCTTCCTGCCGAACGTCCCGCAGCCCGACGCCGACGCCCTGGAGCACCTGTCGGCCGCGATCGTCGTCGGGCAGGAGCGCATGGGCGGCAACAGCCGCTCGACGGTCGGCACCGCCACCGACCTGCAGACGATGCTGCGGCTGCTGTTCGGCCGGCTCGGCGAGCCCGCGGTGTCGCACCCGGCGCAGCTGTCGTTCACCAGCCCCGAGGGCATGTGCCCGCGCTGCGAGGGAGCGGGCCGCGTCGACGACATCGACCTCGACGAGCTCGTCGACTGGGACCTGTCGCTCAACCAGGGCGCCATCCGGCTGGCGGACTACCAGCCGGGCAAGTGGTTCCACTCGATCTTCGTCGAGTCGGGGTTCTTCGACAACGACAAGCCCCTGCGCGACTACAGCGAGGCCGAGCGCGAGCGCTTCCTGCGGGGCGAGACGACCAAGGTCAAGACGGCGACGATGAACCTCACGTACGAGGGCCTCGTCGACAAGTTCCGGCGCACCCACCTCGCGAAGGACCGCGAGGCCCTGCAGCCGCACGTGCGGCGCGTCGTCGACCGCGTCGTCACCTCGCAGCCGTGCCCGGACTGCGGCGGCTCGCGCTTCAGCGGCGCGGTGCTCGCCTGCCGCATCGCCGGGCGCAACATCGCCGACTGCGCGGCCATGCAGGTCTCGGACCTCATCGCCTTCCTCGAGGGCCTCGACGCGCCGACCGTCGCGCCGGTCGTCGAGGCGCTGCTCGACCGGCTGCGGGCGCTCGAGCACATCGGCCTGGGCTACCTGTCGCTCGACCGCTCGTCGCCGTCGCTGTCGGGCGGCGAGGCGCAGCGCGTGAAGATGGTGCGGCACCTCGGCTCGTCGCTCACCGACCTCACGTACGTCTTCGACGAGCCGTCGGTCGGGCTGCACCCGCACGACGTCGGCCCGCTCAACGACCTGCTGCAGCGGCTGCGCGACAAGGGCAACACCGTGCTGGTCGTCGAGCACAAGCCGCAGGTCATGGCCATCGCCGACCACGTCGTCGACATGGGCCCGGGCGCCGGCGCGGCCGGGGGCGAGGTCGTCTTCGAGGGCTCGTACGACGGGCTGCGCGCCTCGGGCACCCGCACCGGCCGGCACCTCGCCGCCCGGCCGCCGCTGCGCGCGGCGACGCGCACGCCGACCGGGGCGCTGCAGGTGCGCGGGGCGTCGCTGCACAACCTGCGGGACGTGACGGTGGCCTTCCCGACCGGCGCGCTCACGGTCGTCACCGGCGTCGCCGGCTCGGGCAAGAGCTCGCTGGTCTTCGGCGCGCTCGCCCGGCAGGTGCCCGACGCGCAGGTCGTCGACCAGGGCGTCGCCCGCGGCTCGCGGCGGTCGATGACCGCGACGTACACCGGGGTCATGGACGAGGTGCGCAAGGCCTTCGCCAAGGCCAACGGCGTGAAGCCCGCGCTGTTCTCGGCCAACTCCGAGGGGGCCTGCCCGTCGTGCAACGGGCTCGGCGTCATCGTCACCGACCTGGCCTTCCTCGACCAGATCGTCACGACCTGCGAGTCGTGCGAGGGCAGCCGCTACGTCGACGACGTGCTCGCCCTGCACCTGCGCGGCCGCAGCATCGCCGACGTGCTCGCCCTGTCGGCCGCCGAGGCCGCGGAGTTCTTCACCGAGAAGCCGATCCGCGCGACGCTCACCGCGATGGTCGACGTGGGCCTGGGCTACCTCTCGCTCGGGCAGACGCTCAACACGCTCTCGGGCGGCGAGCGCCAGCGGCTGCGCCTCGCGATGGAGCTCGGCACGACCGGCCAGGTCTACCTGCTCGACGAGCCGACGACCGGCCTGCACCTGTCCGACGTCGAGGTGCTCGTGGGGCTGCTCGACCGGCTCGTCGACGGCGGCTCGACCGTCGTCGTCGTCGAGCACCACCTCGACGTCGTGAGCCAGGCGGACTGGGTCGTCGACATGGGGCCGGGCGCCGGGTCGGCCGGCGGGACGGTCGTCTTCGAGGGCACCCCGGCGGACCTCGCGGCGTCCAGCACGACGACCGGCGAGGCGCTGCGCGCGCACCTGGCGGGGTAGCGGGCGCGTGCTCCTACCGGGCCGCGGCGGTCAGCGGGGGCGACGGCGCGGCGCCCGGGCGGTCCGGCAGGGTCAGCGCGACGACGAGGGCGCCGGCGAGCGACACCCCGGCCGAGACCAGGCAGCCCGAGGCCAGGCCGTCGAAGAACCCCTGCTCGGCCGCGGCCCGCAGCGCTGCAGCGGGCCCGTCGGGCAGCTGCCCCGCGACGGTGAGCGCGGCGAAGAACGACTCGCTGGCGGTCTCGGCCGCCTCCGGAGGGACGGCGCCCGCGGTCCGGGTCACCGGCAGCGCGTACAGCGAGGCGAAGACGCTGCCCACGACGGCGACGCCGAGCGTCCCGCCGACCTCGCGGGTCGCGTCGTTCACCGCGGACCCGATGCCGGCCTTGTCGTCGTGGACGGCGCCCATGATCGCTTCCGTGGCGGGGGCGCTCGTGAGGCCGAGGCCACCGCCGAGGAACAGCATCTGCGCGGCGATCTCGACGTAGCTGGTGGCCGTGCTGGCCGTCGACGCCCAGGCGAAGGCGACGCCCAGCGACAGCAGCCCCGCGGTCACCACGACCCGGTTGCCCAGGCGGACCACGAGCAGCGTGCCGACCAGCGACCCGACGACGACCGACAGCGCGACCGGCAGGATGCGCAGGCCGGTCTCCAGCGGGCTGTAGCCCCGCAGGAACTGGAAGTACTGGGTGATGAGGAAGACGAAGCCGAACAGCGCGAAGAACGCGACGGTGATCGCCAGCGAGGACGCGGTGAACCGCCGGTCGGCGAACACGCGCAGGTCGAGCATGGGCGAGGGGGTGCGGCCCTCGTGGCGCACGAACGCCGTGCACAGCACCGCGGTGAGCAGGAGGCCGACCAGCGTCCGGGCCGAGGCCCATCCCTGCTCGGGCGCCTCGATGACGGTGAACACCAGGGCCGCGAGGGCGACGGCCGAGAGCACGAGCCCGGGCAGGTCGACCCGCGGCGCCGCCGGGTCCTTGCTCTCGGGGACGAGGAGCAGCGCGAGCAGGAGCACGACCGCCGCGAGCGGCAGCTTGACGAGGAAGGTGCTGCCCCACCAGTACTGCTCGAGCAGCGCCCCACCGCTGATGGGCCCGACCGCGACGGCCAGCCCGGTGCTGGCTCCCCACAGCCCGATCGCCCGCGCCCGCGCGGCCCGCTCGGGAAAGACCTGCGTGAGCACCGACAGCGTCGTCGGGAACACCGCGGCGGCGCCGACGCCGGTGAGGGCGCGGGCCGCGATGAGCGCGTCGGGGGTCTCGGTGAGGGCCGCCAGCGCGTTGCCGAGCCCGAAGACGGCCAGGCCGGCGACGAGCAGGGCGCGGCGGCCGAACCGGTCCGACAGGCTGCCGCCTGCCAGGACGAGGCCCGCGAACACGAGCAGGTAGCTGTCGACGATCCACTGCAGGTCGCGCGTCGAGGCGTCCAGCTCCCGCGCCAGCGTGGGCAGCGTGACGTTCACGATCGAGGTGTCGACGTTGACGGTGAAGACCGCCAGGCAGGAGACGGCCAGCACCGCGAGGGGCCGGACGGGTCGGCGCGCGGTCACGGCAGGTCCTCACGTCAGATGTTCACAGTGTCCACAACGGCTGCGCGCCACCGTGCACGAGGCGAGTGCACACTGTCAACATGGCCGGACCGCCGCGCACCACCTACCGGCACGGCGCCCTGCGCGAGGCCCTCGTCGACGCGGGCGTCGAGCTCGCCCGCACCGGCGGGCCGCAGGCGGTGGTCCTGCGCGAGGCGACGCGCCGCGTCGGCGTGTCCGCCAACGCCGCCTACCGGCACTTCTCCGACCACCGGGCGCTGCTGCGCGCGGTCGGCGTCGTCGCCATGGCGCAGCTGGCCGCCTGCATGGAGCAGGAGCAGTCCCGCACGCCGCCGCGCGGCGCGGCAGCGGCCGCCCGGGCCAGGCTGCGCGGGGTGGGCGCCGGCTACCTCAGGTTCGCGCGCGAGCAGCCCGGGCTGTTCCTCACCGCCTTCGCCGTCAACGCCGAGGTCGCGGACGACCCCGCCGCACGCGGGGACAGCGGGCTCAGCCCCCTCGAGCTGCTGACGACGGCGCTCGACGGGCTGGTCGACGCCGGCCTGCTGCCGCCGCAGCGCCGCCCCGACGCCGAGATGGTCGCCTGGTCCGCCGTGCACGGCCTCTCCATGCTGCTCATCGACGGCCCCCTCGCGTCCCTCAGCGACGAGCACGCCGACGCGCTCGGCAGCACGCTGCTCGACCACGTCGAGGCGGGGCTCCTCAGGGCGCCGTGAGCAGCGGGCGCGGACGACGGCCCCGCTCGCTGCTCGGCGACCGGCACTACCGTCGGTGCCCGTGCCCCCGGAGACGACCTGCCGCGTCTGCGGCTACGACGCGGACGAGATCCGCTGGGCCTCCGCCGACAGCCCCTCGTACGCCGTCTGCGACTGCTGCGGGACGGAGTCGGGGTACGAGGACACGCAGCTCTCGGCCGTCAGGAGGGCACGGGAGCGCTGGGTCGACGCAGGGCGTCCGTGGGCGACGAGGCAGGGTCCGCCGACGGACTGGGACGCGCAGGAGCAGTCCGCGCGGATCCCGGCAGCCTGGCGGTAGGACCAGGAGCGCCACCCGGGCGCGCGGCGTCGCGTCCTGGTGCGGGAGGAGCGCGAGGCGCGCGAGCACGTCGGTGCCCACCGACGCCGCAGAAGTCCGAGACTGACGTGTCGGCGCCACCTCGACCTCGCGCTTGCTTTTTGCAAGTATGCGGGGATGAGCCTCCTCCTCACCTGCCCGGTCGACGACGTCGAGCGCGCGACCGCGTTCTACCGCGCCCTCGGCTGGACGCTGAACCCCGACATGTCCGACCACGACGTCTCGTGCTTCGCGCTGGCTCCCGAGCAGTACGTCATGCTGGGCAGC
>CANKBT010000162.1 GCA_947479995.1 Frankiaceae bacterium
AGCCCGTCGCGGCTGCCCTTCGGGTAGGCGTCCTCGTCCAGGTGCGAGTACGACGACCCCTCCTCGAACGCCGGCGGCGCGTAGAGCACCGGGCGCACGCCGTCGTTGCGCAGCACGCCCTGCGGGCCGTCCCAGGCCAGGCGCTCGCTGGTGAGCGCGGCGGCGACCGCCGGGCCGGTGTCGCCGAGGCTGCGGACGCGGGTGGCGGTGCCGCCGTCGACGCGGGCGACCAGGTCGTCCCACGCGGTGACGTAGCGCCCGCCCTCGACGGGGAAGCCGATGGCCAGCCCGCTGCCCTCGTAGCCGGCGGTGCCCAGGAAGCCGAGCCCGTGGCCGAGCTCGTGCAGCACGACGGTCTCGAAGTCGATCATCGAGGACGGCGGGGCGGCGGCGTCGAACCACCAGGCGCTCTGCGCGCTGTTGAACTCCGCCGAGATGTCGGGGGCCCCGGGCTCGTTGACCGGGCCGCCCTCGGCCGCCTCCAGCAGCGCCACGGCGGCGAGGTGGTCGGGCCGGTCGAGCTCCTCCCAGAGCTCCGTCGGGCCGGCCGAGCCGAGCAGCCCGGCGTCGGGCGCGGCGGCCGACGGCAGCGGTGCGTAGGTCGCCTCGACGTGGATGACCTGCGACGACGGCACGAGCGCGGCCCAGCGCGCGACCGCGCGCTGGAAGGCCGCCTGCGCGGGCGCGGTGAAGCCGGAGTAGGTGACCTCCCAGTCCGAGGCCGCGCCGTCGACGCGGACCGCGCCGGTCGCCGGGGCCACGGGCGCGACGCGGGCGGACCCGCGCGGCGCCGGCACGGCGACCGGTGCGGGGGCGTCGGGGTCCAGGCGCACCTCCACCGGCGTGCCGGGCACGGCCTGCCGCGCCGCGGCTGCCGGGGCGGGCGGCGCGGGGGTCGCCGCGGGGGCGCTCGCGGCCGCCGCGGGGGCGGCGGCGGCGAGCAGGGAGCCGGTGACGGCGAGGGCGGTCAGGGTCGCGCGCATGCCCTGTGCCTCGTCCTGTCCGCCCGGGTGCTTGATGGCCACTTCGGGGGGTGGGCACGGCAGACTGTCCGGGTGACCGCGCCCGACCCCGCCGCGCTGCGCGCCGCCGCGCAGGTGCCCGCCGACGCCCCGCTCCCGCTCGTGCTGCACGGCCAGCCGGTGCTGCACACCCCGGCCGCCGAGGTGACCGCCTTCGACGCGGCCCTCGCCGCCCTCGTGGAGGAGATGTTCACGACGATGTACGCCGCGCCCGGCGTCGGCCTCGCGGCACCGCAGGTGGGCGTCGGCCTGCGCGTCTTCGTCTACGACGTCGGCCGCGGCCGTCGCGGCCACGTCGTCAACCCCGTCCTCGAGCGCGTGCCCGGCGAGCTGCAGACCGACCTCGAGGGCTGCCTGTCGGCCCCGGGCCTGGAGTACGACACCCCGCGGGCGCTGCACGCCCGGGTGACGGGCGTCGACGTCACCGGGGCGCCGGTGGTCGTCGAGGGCGAGGGGCTGCTCGCCCGCTGCCTGCAGCACGAGGTCGACCACCTCGACGGGATGCTCTACCTCGACCGGCTCGGCGGCCGCACCCGCAAGCAGGCGGCCAAGGACGTGCGGGCCGCCGACTGGCACGGCGACGCGCACCGCGTGCTCACCCGCGCGGACGTGCTCGAGCAGGAGGCGCGGCGGGCGGCCGGTGACGACGACCCTGACGACGACGAGCTCTGACCTGGCCGCGGCCGCCGAGCAGGCGGCCGCGCGCCTGGCCGGCGTCGCGCTGACGACGCCGCTGCACGACAGCCCGCGGCTGTCCGAGCGCACCGGCGCCCGGGTGCTCCTCAAGCGGGAGGACCTGCAGGTCGGCCGGTCGTACAAGGTGCGCGGCGCGTACAACCTCATGAGCGGCCTGTCGCCCGACGAGCGCGCCGCCGGCGTGGTCTGCGCCAGCGCCGGCAACCACGCGCAGGGCGTCGCCTTCGCCAGCCGGCAGCTCGGGGTGCGCGCGCGCATCCACGTGCCGCGCACCACGCCGCGTCAGAAGCGCCAGCGGATCCTCGCCCTCGGCGGCGACGCGGTCGAGCTGGTCGTCGTCGGCGACACGTACGACGAGGCGGCGGCCGTCGCGCTGCAGGACGCCGCCCGCACCGGCGCGGTGCTGGTGCCGGCCTTCGACGACCCGCGCACCGTCGCCGGCCAGGCCACCGTCGCGCTCGAGGTGGTCGAGGCGCTCGGGCGGGCGCCCGACGTGATGGTCGTGCCCGTCGGCGGCGGCGGGCTCGCCGCCGGGGTGGCGACCTGGCTGGCCGCCCGGCACCCGGCGTGCCGGGTGGTCGGCGTCGAGCCCGCGGGCGCGCCGTCGACGAGCGCGGCGCTGGCCGCCGGCCGGCCGGTGACGCTCGACGACATCGACGGCTTCGTCGACGGCGCGGCGGTGCGCACCGCCGGCGCGGTGACGCTCCCGCTGCTGCAGGCCGCCGGCGTGCCGGTCGTGACCGTGCCCGAGGGGCAGGTCTGCGTCGAGATGCTCGACCTCTACCAGGTCGACGGCATCGTCTCCGAGCCCGCGGGCGCGCTCGCCGCGGCGGCGCTCGGGCACGGCGTCGACGTCGCGCCGGGGTCGACCGTCGTGGTGCTGCTGTCGGGCGGCAACAACGACGTCTCGCGCTACGGCGAGGTGGTCGAGCGGGCCCTGGTGCACGAGGGCCTCAAGCACTACTTCCTCGTGGAGTTCCCGCAGGAGCCGGGCGCGCTGCGCCGCTTCCTCGACGAGGTGCTCGGGCCGGACGACGACATCACGCTGTTCGAGTACGTGAAGCGCAACGACCGCGAGACCGGGCCCGCGCTCGTGGGCGTGGAGATCGCGCGGGCCGGCGACCTGGCCGGCCTGCAGGAGCGCATGCGCGCCTCGCCGATGCGGGTCGACCGGATCGAGCCCGGCACCGCGGCCTACCGCTTCCTGGTCTGACCCCCGGCCAGCTCGGCCCGCACGTCGCGGGCGATGCCGGCCAGCGCGTGCCGCTCGCCGGTGAGGCGCCCGACCACCCCGACGACCGGCACGTACGCCAGCGCCCGCTGCCACAGCCGGCCCTCGGCGCGGTCGCCGGTCAGGCGGCGGACCGCCCACATCGTGCGCAGGGCGCCGAGCAGGGCGCTCGGCGCCCGCGTGGCCAGCCGGCGCCAGGCCGGGTCGTCGTCGGGCACGGCCGCCATGACCGGCTCGGCCGCCACGGCAGGCTCGGCCGGCTCCGTGCCGGGCCGCCAGCCGTCGGGCAGGCGGTCGCCGAGCACGTGCTCGGCGACCAGGCGGGTGCGCTCGGCCTCGTCGTCCTCGCCCGCGAGCGCGCAGAGCGACAGCACGAGCAGCCCCTGCGCGGTGGCGCCGACGAGGTCGACGAGCACGTCGCTCAGCCGGCCCGCGAAGCCCGGTGCGGCCGTGAGCACCGCGACCTCGCGCCGCCAGTGGCCGACCAGCCGCTCGGCCTGCGCGTCGGCGTCGCCGCCGGCCCGGGCGGCCTGCTCGGCGGCCCGCCGCGCGGGCGCGGCCCCGGCGCGGACGAAGGCGAGGACCCGGTCGGCGTCAGCGGTGCGCACGCCCCGACGCTAGCTGCCGACGAGCGTGCAGAACGTCTTGCTCGCCGCCCTCTGACAGATCCGCCTCTCCGTGGCGGACCATGACGTTGCGACGGGTGCTCTGAGGAGGCTGAGGCGCCCTCCGCACCACGCCGCTCGTCAGTACCCGAGCGCGTGACGCTCCTCGCTGACCTTGGCGGCGCAGGAGCGCACGGTGCGCATCCGTCCCTTGACTCGCGAGTCGACGTCCCGCTCGACGTTGCTGCGCAGTGCCTCCATGTGGTCATCGCGCCGACGGCTGTGCCTCTCCAACTCCGCTTGGGCTGCTGCCGTCACCTCGTCGACTCGCGCTTGTGCCGCCACTTGCTCCTCGAGCAGCCGTCGCTCGTAGGAGGCCAGCACAGCGTTCGCGGTGTTCGTGCGCCCCAGCAGATGCAGTGCCTGCTGCTGCGCGGCGGTGTCGCCCGATCTGGCGCTCTCCAGGTGCTCCGCGAGGGCCCGAGACCACTGCCTGACGGCTCCATGGGCGGCGCGCCGCACCATCCACCGAGGGGCCCAGCTTGCGCCGACGAGGTCGCTGTCCAGGCGGTCGCACTGCGCGTGCAGCTCGGTCGTGAGCGCCTGCACGTCCCCCGTCGTCAGCACGTCAGCAGCCACGGCCTCGAGGCGCCGGCCGCTCGCGGCGATCGTGACGTCGAGACGCTGCTGGGCCGTGCGCTCGATGGCCATCAACTCCTTGGTCCAGCGCTGCCACGTCGTGTTCAACCGGCGTGACGACTCTTCTTCGACCGCTTCCACCTCGGTCTCGTAAGCACTAGCAGCTGCCAGCAGGGCAGCTTCCGCCTCGCGCAGGGGCCGCTCCTTGGCGCGCACACCCGCCTTCTTGCCGAAGTGCGCCCCGATCTTCCCCCCGATGACGGTGCCTAGCCCCAAGGTCGCTCCGCATGTAAGGACGTCGACGGTGGCACCGACGCCGGCTCCAACGGCTCGGCCGCCGACGGACCCGCCAGCGACCTGTGCTGCCTGCCGCATGGCTCGCTCCCCGTCGATGCGGCCTGAGCGGAACGCACGAACCTCGTTGGCGACCGCGACGGCGGGGCCGACGAACTGCAGGAGGTCCTCGCCGTGCTCGGCCCAGTCGGCGTCTACGGCAACGCCCACGTCCGGGAGCGCACCGTCCCAGGGGAAGTCGGGGGAGTCGAGCGCAGGAGCATTGACCACGAAGGGCGCCAAGACCTCGCCGGCGAACTTGCCGTTGCTATAGCCGTCGAGCAGCGCGCGCGCTTGCCGACCCACCTCCTCCCAGGCTGCAGGCGCGGCGACCGCAGTGGCAGCCAGCGCACCCGCGCTCGCGGTCGACAAGGCGAGCGGCATCGCCTGGCGGCTCGTCGTCCGGGTGAGGGCGCGCACCAGCACGAAGGGACGGCGCACGCCGGACCTGACGGGGATTGCCAACGACGCACTCAGCCGTACGGCCGTGATGGCATTACGACGGGCTGCCACGCAGAGGAAGGCGGCCGCGACGACCGCGGCCAAGCAGGAGATGAGCAGCACGACAGCACCTCGGCGGCTGGCTGGTGGGACGGAGGTGGCGCGCTCTACCGGGCGCCGACGCCGAGAGTGCTTCAGTCCTGGGTTGTGTCGGGCCCGTGTTCGCGCGAATGACCAAAAGGGACTAAGCCAGTCATGCGCCGGGACCACCTGTACGGGTCAGGGCTACCGAGCCGAGAGGGACCTTCCCGCCGCGCACGGCGGGAAGGTGCTCCACGACTTCAGGCCGCCGGGCGGTGCGCCACCCGCGCCAGCGCGAGGCCGCCGACCAGGAGCCAGACGGCGTTGGTGACGGCGCTCGGCCAGGCGCTGTGCAGGGAGGCGTGCACGAGCAGGCCGGCGCCGCCGACCACGTTGAGCGCCTGGTAGGCGCGGGAGGTGGGGGTCGTGCGGCCGGCGGTGAGCAGGGCGTACGCCGCGAGGACGGCGAGCGCGCCGACCCACCCGACGGTGCTGAGCAGGAGGTCCACGCCCCCATCTTCGGCGCCGTGACTGCGCGAGAAAAGCGCTGATCGCTGCACCGACCGTGTAGGAACGCTTCATGGACGTCGACCCGCGCCGGCTGCGCGTGCTGCACGCCGTCGCCGTGCGCGGCGGGGTCGGCGAGGCGGCGGCGCTGCTGCACCTCACCCCGTCGGCCGTTTCGCAGCAGCTGGCCCTGCTCGAGCGCGAGGTCGGCGTGCCGCTGCTCGACCGCAGCCGCCGGCGCATCGGGCTCACCGCCGCGGGGCGCGTGCTCGCCGGCCACGCCGCCGCCGTCGAGGAGCAGCTGGCGGCCGCCCGCCGCGACCTCGCCGCCCTCACCGGCCGGGCCAGCGGGCCGGTGCGCGTGGCCGCCATGGGCACCGTCGTGCGGCACCTGCTGCTGCCGGTGATGGCCCGGCTCGCCGAGGAGCAGCCCGAGGTGGTGCCGACGGTCCGCGAGCTGTGGGGGCCGCCCGCGCTGCACGAGCTGCGCACCGGCGCGGTCGACCTCGCCGTCGGCGAGCGCGACGGCGGGGAGCCCGAGCCGTCGCTGCGCGGGCTGGTGGTCGAGACGCTCTACGACGACGAGTACCGCGTCGTCGTGCCGGCGCTGTGGGCGGCCCCGCCGACCTCGACCGCGGACCTCGCGGCCGTCGCGTGGGTCGCCGGGCCGCCCGGCTCGGCCACCGGCGACGCGCTCGCCCGGGTCGCCGCCGAGGCGGGCTTCACCCCGCGGATGGTGCACGTCTGCGACGACTACGCCATGGCGCAGGACCTCGTCGGCGCCGGCCACGGCGCCGCGGTGCTGCCGCTGCTGGCGCTCACGGCTCCGCGCGAGGACGTCCGCGTGGCGGCCCTGCCGCCCGTCGGCGTGCGCCACCTGCAGCTGCTCACCCGCCGCACCCGCGGGGCGCAGGAGCCGGTCGTGGCCGCGCTCGTCGACGCGCTGCGGGCCACCGCCGCCGACCTCACCCGCGCCCGCACCCCCGCCTGACGCGGGCGCGCGGGGTGCTCACCCCGTTGCGTCTGCCCGGGGTGAGCGGTGGGCCTCCGTGTCGGGCAGACGCAGAGGAGGCGGTGGCGCCGCGACCGGCCCGGCCGCGCGGAGGCTCGGGCGCGCGGCGCGCTCACCCCGTTGCGTCTGCTCCGGGTGAGCGGTGGGCCTCCGCATCGGGCAGACGCAACAGGGACGTGGTGGCCCGCGACCCGCCGGGCCGCGCGCGCAGGCTCGGGGGCGCGCGGGGAGCTCACCCCGTGGCGTCTGCTCGGGGTGAGCGGTGGGCCCCCGCGTCCAGCAGACGCAACAGGGGGCGGACAACGCCGCGCAGGCACCCCTGAGACGCCGACGGCGCCGCACCCGCGAGGGGTGCGGCGCCGTCGGGCGCGGGCGTACGGGCTAGAGGCCGGACTGCCCCGTGTGCGGGCCCTCGCCGCTGTCGGGCGTCGGCTCGACGGCCTTC
>CANKBT010000163.1 GCA_947479995.1 Frankiaceae bacterium
CCAGCAGGCCGATCGCGACGGCCATGACCGGCCACTGCGTGACGACCAGGACGAGCGCCCCGACGCCGACGCCGGCCAGCGCGCGCGCCGACAGCCCGGCGCCGCGTCGGCGCACCGTGCGCACCAGGCTCGGCTTGCCCGGGTCGCGCTCGGGGAGCCCCACCACGGCGACGACCGCGAGCGCGAGGCCGAGCCCGACGACGAGCCCGGCGAGCAGCGCCAGCAGCAGGTTCGTGCTCACGACCAGCGCGCCCGGACCTCGGGCGGCTCCCAGCCGCCGGCGCGGACGAGGTCGTCGACGCACTCGACCGGCGCGTGCGCCACCGCGCGGCCGTCGCGGCCGGGCGCGTAGACCTCGCTCGACATGACGCGGCCGTCGACGCCGGTCACCTCGCGCACCGACTCGACGACGCGGCTGAGGCTGCCGCCGCTCTCGTAGTCGTTGGTGCGGCGCATGAACACGACGAAGTCGATGGCGCCGCTGATGAGCATGTGCGTCGCCTCGACCGGGAGGTTCTCCTGCGCCTGCAGCGCGTACGTCGCGATGCGGTTGAAGACCTCCATCGAGGAGTTGGCGTGGATCGTCGACAGCGAGCCGTCGTTGCCCTGGCTCATCGCGTTGAGCATCGTGACGATCTCGTCGCCGAGCACCTCGCCGACGATGACGCGGCTGGGGTTCATGCGCAGCGAGCGGCGCACGAGCTCGGCCATCGTCACGGCGCCCAGGCCCTCGGAGTTGGGCAGGCGCTCCTCGAACGACACGACGTTCGGGTGCAGCTCGGGGAACTGGTCCAGGCCGAGCTCGAGCGCCCGCTCGACGGTGATGAGGCGCTCGACCGGCGGGATCTCGTTGGCGAGCGCCCGCAGCAGCGTCGTCTTCCCGGAGTTGGTCGCGCCCGCGATCATGAGGTTCTTACGGGCGCGCACCGCGGCCCGCAGGAAGTCGGCGAGGTCGCGCGACATGGTGCCGGTGCCGACGAGGTCGTCGAGGAACACCTTGCCGAGGCGCGAGCGGCGGATCGAGATGGCGGGCCGGCTGCACACGCCCATGACGGCCGACAGGCGCGCGCCGTCCGGCAGCCGCAGGTCGAGCTGCGGGTTGGCGGAGTCGAACGGCCGGCTCGACAGGCCGACGTTGGCGGCGAGCACCTGGATGAGCTCGATGAGCGCGTCGTCGTCCTCGGCGACCGGCGGCGCGAGCACCTCGCGGCCGTCGCTGTAGCCGACGTAGACCTGGTCGCACCCGTTGATGTCGATGTTCTCGACCTCGGGGTCCTCCAGCAGCGGCTGCAGCCGGCCGACGCCGAACAGCGCCGCGTGCACCGCGGCGGCGAGCACCTCCTCGTGCTCGGCGCTGATCGGCACCCGGCCGTCGGCGATCTCGCCGCGGGCGTGGTCCTCGAGCACCTGCACGATGAGCGAGCGGGCGTACTGCCGCTCGTCCTCGGCGGTCATCGCCGCGCGCCCGGCGGCCTCGTCGCGGCGGCGCTGCTGGTTGAGCCGGTCGGCGACCTGCGCCCGCAGCTGGCGGACGAGGACGTGGTCGGTCTCGACGCGCGCGCTCACGAGCCGGCCCCGGTCGACGAGGACGACTTGAGCACGGGCGTGCCCGACAGGCGCTCGCCCAGCGGCACGACCGGCGCGACCGGCGCCGCGCCCTTGCCGAAGCGGCGCCTGCTGCCGCGCTGGCGGGCCGCGCGGCGCGCGCCCAGGGCCTCGGCCTCGGCGGCCGCGGCAGCCGAGCCGCCGCCGACCGGCGGCGTGCCGCCGAGCGGCTGCCCCGCCGCCCCGACGAGGCGCGCGACCTCGTCGACGACGGCGTGCGCGCTGCGCACGAGCAGGGTGCGCTCGGGCCGCGGCACCTCGACGCCGGCGAGCACGCCGGCGCCCTCGCGGTCGTCGGCCAGCAGGCCGAGGAAGCGCACCTTCGGCAGGTCGCGCTCGAGCATCGCGCGCGCCCCGACGACGTCGCGGTCGCCCGCGCCGCGACCCACCACGACGTAGCCGAGCAGGGGGCCGGAGCCGCCGGCCTGCAGCACCTCCTGCATCGTGCCGAGGCGCTCGCGGGCGTGCACCAGGCCGCTGACGTCGGGGCGCAGCACGCAGACGAGGAGGTCGGCGCGCTCGGCGAGCGAGAGCTGCGGCGAGCCGGCGGTGAGCCGCCCGCAGTCGACGACGACGTCGTGGTCGCGGGCGGCGGCGAGGGCGTGCGCGAGGTTGTCCCAGAGCGCCTGGCCGGCCTGCGCCTGCTCGGGGCTGCTCAGCCCGGCGACCAGCTCGGTGCCGCCGCGCAGCACCTGCGCGTGCTCGACGAGCGCGGTGGGCGACAGGCTGCGGCGCGCGAGCGACAGCAGCGACAGCAGGCCGCGGTCGCGGTCGACGGCCGCGCCGTCCTCCCGCGGCAGGCGCAGGGCGACGTCGCCGCCCGCCGCGTCGGCGTCGACGAGCAGCGCCGGGCGCGGCCACAGGGCGGCCAGGAGCTGGGCGGCGGTGGTGCAGCCGGGGGCGCCCTTCGCCGACATGAGCGCGACGACGGCCACGTCAGGTGCCGTCGTCGGCGAGGTCGATGACCGGCTCGGTGTCCGGGGCGAGCAGCGCCACCGCCACGCTGCCGGTGGTGGTCGCCGAGACGACCTGCGCGAGGTCGCTCTCGGGCACCAGCAGCGAGGCCACGAGCGAGTCGCCGCCGTCGCTGCTCACGTCGACCACGCGCGCGGCCTGCACGAGCAGCGTGGCGGTCGCGCCGTCGCTGCTCACGGAGTAGACCTGCACGACGTCTCCGCGGTCGAGCGGCACGGCCGGCCGCTGCGACGACGACAGCGTGGCGCCGACGACGGCGCCGTCGTCCGGCACGACGCCGGAGGCGATGAACATGCGGTTGGTGATGAGCGCGCCCTCGGGGACCGCGCCGGTCGCTCGGGTGCCGACGTAGGAGTCGAGGACCGACGAGGGCACGACGTCGGCGCCGTCGGCGGCGACGCGGGCGACCCGGAAGTCGTCGGCGTCGACGCGCTCGCCGACCCCGATGTCGCGCGCGGCGACGAGCACGTCGACGCGGTCGCCGCTGCGGTAGGCCACGAGCGCCGAGGCGAGGGCGCCGCCGAGCACCAGCAGCAGGGCGAGGGCCGCGAGGGCGGGGCGCCGGTCGCGGACGGGCGCCGGGAGCCGGCCGCGGCCGGTCGCGGACGGCCGCGAGGGGGTCGTCGTGGCCATGGCGGCAGCACTCCAAGGGGGCGGGGCGAGGGGGGTCTGGCCGCGCTCACTGTAGGGCGCGGCCCCGGTGGGCGAGGGCGCTTCGTCCGATCTCGGCAGGTGTCAGCCCGGGCTTGACGCGGCCCCGCCGAGGTGGCGGTCGAAGAAGCGCAGGATGCGCGCCCAGGCGTCCTCGGCGGACGGCTCGTGGTGGTGCAGGCCCACCACCTTCTCCAGCGGGCCGAAGGGCCCGGCGCTGTGCCGGTTCATGAACGAGTGGCCGGCGCCGGCGTACTCCTTGACGTCGTTCTCGACCCCGAGCCCGTCCAGCACGGTGCGCAGCCGGCCCGCCGCGCCGCGCAGCACCAGGTCGCGCTTGCCGTACGACGCGACGACCGGGCAGGCGCCGGCCAGCGCCTGCTCCGGGTCCTCGGGCAGGACGCCGTACGCCGGCGCCGCCGCGTCGAAGCCCTTCGCCGCCATGACCAGGGCGAAGCCGCCGCCCATGCAGAAGCCCACGACGCCGACCCGGCCCGTGCAGTCGGCGCGGTCGGCGAGCCAGGCGCGGCTGGCCGCGATGTCGTCGACCGCCGGCCCGCGCCCGGCGCGCAGGGCCGAGAACGTGCCCTTGAGGCAGCGCAGGGCCCCGCCGTCGCTGTAGAGGTCGGGGGCGAGCGCGAGGTAGCCCGCGGCCGCGAGCCGGTCGGCGTGCGCGCGGATGTCGTCGGTGAGGCCGAACGCCTCGTGCAGCACGACGACGGCCGGCCACGGGCCCTCGCCGACCGGCGGGACGGCGAGGTGCGCCTTCAGGGCACCCCGCTCGGTGGTCAGGACGGTGGCGGGCACGGCTCCTCCAGGGGCGGGCGGTGGCCCGATCGTGCCCGACCGCCAGAAGCGGGTGACAGCGGGTGCGCAGGCCTGCGGCGGGCGGGCCCGCCTCCGTAGAGTCCTGCCGTCGAGGACGAGGGACCAGGAGGACGAGCGATGGTGCTGGCCGCAGACCCGGGTGGCATGTCCGCCGGGGCGAGCACGGTGACGTCGGCGGGCGACGAGGCGGCCGACGCCGCGGCGGGCCTGCGCGACGGCGCCCGGACGGCGAGCGGCGGCTGCGGCGCCGGCCCGCTCGCGGGCGCGCTGACCCGCTTCTCCGCCGCCTGGAGCGGCGAGCTCGCGGCCTGGGCGCTCGGCTGCGAGCAGCTCGGCCGGGTCGCGGCGGAGAACGGGCGGCAGGTCGGCCAGGTCAACAGCGTCCCGTCCGCGCCGTGAGCTGGCCCTTCACGCGCCCGACCGGCGACCCGGCGAGCGTGCGCTCCGGCGCCCGCGCCATCGGCACCGCGACCGGCCGCGTCGGTGACGCCCAGACGCAGTTCGGCAACGGCGCGATGACGGCCCTGACCGGCTGGGAGAGCCCGGTCGCGACCGACTTCGCGGAGCTCTCCGGCTCGGCGAGCATGCGCATCGCGGCGGCCGGCACCCAGCTCGAGGGCACCTCGTCGGTGCTGCTGACCTACGCCGAGCTGCTCGAGTCGGCGCAGGACGCGTACGACGCGCTGCACGGCGAGTGGCAGCAGGAGCAGCGCACGATCGACCGGGTCGACGCGCTCGAGGAGCCCACGCCCGACGACGACGCGCAGCGCAGCGCCGCCCGCACCCGCCAGGGCACGATCGAGTCGGACGTCCGCGAGGCTCTGAGCGACCTCGACGCCGCGGAGGTCCGCACCGCCAACGCCCTGGACGAGAGCACCGACGCGCTCGTGCCGGGCGGCTCGGGCATGACGCCCGAGCAGCTGTTCAGCCAGGTGACGCGGGCCTGGGGAGCGGTGGCGCCCGGCATCGGCAGCTTCTTCACCTCGACCTCGCCGCTGCTCGCGCTGGACGGCCTGCGCCGCAGCATCGGCGACTCGCGCGCCGCCCGCGCCGCGCTCGACGCCTACGCCGCCTCCGACGCCGCCGCGCTGCTGGCCAGCCAGGTGGAGAACCTGGAGCTGGCGAAGGTCGACGCGGCGGTCCGCACCGTCGGCGACGTGACGGACATGCGGGTGCTCCGGCAGTACTTCGAGGCGCAGGCCGCGGTGGCCGACGCGGCCGACGACGCCCGCAAGGCGTTCGAGGGCGCGAGCAGCGCGCGCAGCAGCTTCCTCAACGGCGTGGCCGCGACGACGCGCCTCACCCGCGGGCTCGCCGTGCTCGGCATCTTCGGCGCGGGCTACGACCTGTTCGCCAACCCCGACGGGCACACCGGCGTGCGCCGCGGGGTCGACGTCGTGATGGACGTCGCGTCGATCGGCGCGGGGGCGTACGTCCTGGCCACCGGCGCGGGCTTCCTGGCCGTCACGCCGGTCGGGGCGGCCGTGGTCGTCGGCGTCGCCGTGGTCGCGGGGGCCTGGGCGATCGGCAACTTCGTGGTCGACAACTGGGACTCGATCAGCCACGGCCTCGAGGTCGCCGGCGACTGGGTCGTCGACCAGGGCGAGATGGTCTTCGACGGCGCCGTGGCCGGGGTCGAGTGGACCGGCGAGCGGATCGCCGACGGCGGCCGCTGGGTCGGCGACCGCGTGGAGGACCTCGGCGACGGCTTCGCCGAGGCCAGCGGCGACTTCGCCGACGCGGTGGTGTTCTGGAGGTGACGGCCCTCGGCACGGGCCTGGTCTCGTGGCGCGAGCAGGCGCCGGCCGTCGCCGCGGTGCTGCGGCGGGGGCGCGACCAGCCCGCGCTCGTCGTGAGCCTCACCGACGAGGAGCTGCTCTGCCTCGACGGCGACCGGCCGCCGACGGCGGCGCCGACCCCGTGGCTCGACGGGCTGTCGCGCCACGAGCGCACGGTCGCGGCGAAGGCGGCGCTGCGCAGCCTGGCGGCGCACGACCACGTGCTGCTCGTGCCGGAGGACGGCGGCGACGTCCGCGTCACCGTGCCGCCGGCGCTCGCCGCGGTGCTGGCCATGCGGCGCTGCGCGTCGGCCGTCGTCGTCGCCGAGCAGCGCAGCGGCGACCTGCGCCGCCACCGCGTGCTGCACGTGCAGGGCGAGCACGGCGTGCTCGAGGAGGACGTCAACCCCGGCGGCCTGCACCGCTTCACCTCCTGCACCCTCGAGGCCGCGCTCACCGCCCTGCGCGTGTGGTGCGACCCCGCCGGGGCGGCCGGGCCGGTCGACGAGCCCGTGCGCAGCGCGACGCTCGCCGAGCTCGCCGCCGGCGGCGAGCTCGCGCAGCACCTCGCGCAGGCCGTCGTCGTGACGGTCGTCGGCGCCGTCACCAGCGGCGGCGGCGACGCCGCGCCGGACGCCCGCCTGAGCGTCTACGGCTTCGACTCCCACGTCGCGGTCGGCGTCGCCCGCACGGACGGCTCCCGCACCACCGACGTCGTGCCCGTCGACGCCGCCGGTCTCGAGCAGCGCCTCACCGCGCTGCTGCACCCGTGAGCCGGCCGGCTCCGCCGGACGTCGGCGCCCTGCGCTTCGCCGTCCGGCCGACCCCCGGTCCGCGCTTCCTGGCCGCGGTCGTGCTCACGACGGCGCTGGCCGGCGCCGTCGGGGCCCTCGTGCCCGAGGGCGGCGCGCTCGGCGCGGTGGGCGGGGTGGTCGGCCTTCTGCTCGTGCACGGCGGGCTGCTCGGCGCCGGGCTGGTGGAGCAGCACCGCGTGCACGACGCCGCACTGGTGCTCGGGCCGACCGCGGGCCGCGCCCGGCCGTACGTGCTGCCGTGGTCGCAGCTCGACCCGGGGTCCCTGCAGGTGCACCGGCGCGCCAACCTCGTCGGCAGCCGCTACGGCGCCGTCGGCACGAGCCGCAACCTGCGCACGGCGGTCTACAGCACG